>JAUYEO010000149.1 GCA_030689795.1 Desulfobacterales bacterium
TTGCGCCGTATATGGCCGGCCATGAACTGTTTCAATTTCTGGCTGAAGTCACCCTTGTTCGCATGAAGGGCATACGCCTCGGCGATATTCACCAGGGTGCGGCAGGCCTCGTCATAGGCCGAGCGCGATCCCCGCGCAACCTGCTGCTCAGTCACCTTCCACGCTTTGGGGAAATCCTTGGCCAGGTTGGCAAGGTATGCCTCGCGTTCCTTGCGGCGCCTGGTTTTTCGTTGTTCCTGCTCGCGCTGCTCCAGTTCGAGGCGTTTCTTTTTTACTGTTTCCGCATTTTTTTTGAGTTCTTCCACCGAACGCCGGGGCGTTTCGTCTCTGTTGCCTCTCGATCCGCGCCGCCATGCCGAAAACCGATTCTTGAGCGTTCTTTCAACCTTCAGGCCTTGACCTTCCAGAAGTTGTTTCAGGAGCGTGAGCACTTCATCACTCGGCAAATTGCCGAGCCAGTCGTCAATCTCTTTCTGGGAAAACTCTTCCGTCTGTAGATCCGGGCTGCCTATCACTGCGCCTGTCAAGAGGTCCTTATCCACATCCAGAAATTCCACAAGCGCCTGTTGTGCTGCAGTCAGGCTCCCCAGTCCGTCTGACGGTAATGGTTCCAGATCGTCGTCATCCACCATCTCCTGGGTTATGGCAGCCAGCCAGCCTATGTAAATGCTTCGCATATCCCCGCTCAGCAACTCGTCCCGCACAGGGGTGAGGCGCGCCATCCAGCTCCGGCCGTCTTCCATCCCGAAACGGTCGTAATTCTCGGATTCTTCCAAGCGCCAGGTAATCACCAAGTATGTTTTTGTGATATCGAAATCCAGAAAACCATCCTCCTCCATTGTCTCGATTATTGTGGTGGGTATCGCTTCGATTGGCACCCGCACCATAAAAACGGCCCTCATCCAGTTGGCCACATAGACATGGGCATCAAAAAAACGCCTCATGAGATCATCCGGGTTCCCCTTGAAACCGCCCCACTGGTATTCGTTGGTGAAACTTACGGGCGTGATATGTGCCCGGGTGGAAAGTGCCCGCAGGGCAGCCATCTCTTCCGTCGTGAGCGGCCTGTCGATGGCAAGAAACTCGTAATATTGGTATTCACTCATCGTATTTGACCTTTCGGGATTTCATGGCCCGAAACATGGAATATTTCCACATTAACGTGGTATTCATATTTTCATTTTCAGCTTTTTCGGCGCTATTTGGCGTCTCTGCCTTTTACCGGCATTTCCAGTCGTTCTGTTCCCCCGGCCCTCCTTGTCCTGATCATCCCACATATCACGATAGGCATAGACATAGAAAGCTGTCGCCTGCGGGTCAATTTGAAAGTAGTAACGGCACAATTTTTTATACAAAAGCAACATGTCGCTGTCGAAGCAGAAGCCGAGAATGCTGTCGAGTAATCTTTCAATACGCTTGGAATCCTTGGATCGCTCTCGAACTACGGTATCCACTTCAGGCGCATAGAGCATCTCTGCCTGGCGGGCAAAGTGTTGCCGCTCCAAGGCAAATTCGCGAAAGGAGTCGAGAAGCGCGCTTTTGATTTTCCGCATTTTCGGGTTCATACAGGCTCTGTTCCTTCAGAGAGCACCGATAGATACTGCTGATACGCAAAAACGCGGTTGCGTCTCCCGCCGGTTAGTTCGCGCACGATGCTCAGTTTAGCCAGCGCCTCCATTGCCTTATTGACGGCAGGAAATGAAAGATCGGTTATCCGTTTGGCCTCGTTGATCGTCAGAGCCGGACGTTTGCACATGGCGTTATAAACACGCAACGTTGCGGACGCATTTCTGCCAAGTTTTTGCACTTTATCTGCATCATCGTTAAAGAGCTTTACCAGGCGTTTTGCCGTCTGTACCGCGCCGCCGGCGGTTTGTTCCACACCTTCCAGAAAGAAATCGACCCACGCTTCCCAGTCGCCTTCGATACGGACTGCATCAAGCAGGTGGTAATACATTTGGCGGTGCTGTTTGAAATAGAGGCTTAAATATAAAAGCGGCTGCGATAAAATATCAGCATCATTGAGTATCAGCGCAATCAGAAGCCGACCCACTCGGCCGTTGCCGTCCAGGAACGGATGAATGGTTTCAAACTGCACATGGGCAAATGCCGCTTTTACAAGAACGGGATAAGGAACGGATTCGTCATGAAAAAAGCGTTCAAGAACAGTCATGCATGCCTCTACCTGATCCGGCGGAGGCGGTACGAAATGGGCGTTTCCGGGGCGTGTCCCGCCGATCCAGTTCTGAGAACGACGGAATTCACCGGGTAATTTTTCGCTGCCGCGGCCTCTTGAAAGCAGTTTGGCGTGTACTTCACGGAGCAGGCGGTTACAGAGGGGAAACTCTCCTCTCAGACGCTGCACCCCGTGCTCCAGCGCTGCCACATAATTCGAAACCTCGACCACATCATCCAAGGGAACACCCGGCGCTTCTTTCAGTTCGAAAAGCAAAAGATCGGAAAGAGACGACTGGGTACCTTCGATTTGAGAGGAAAGCACCGCCTCACGTCGCACATAAGAATATAAAAACAGGTTTGGATCAGGCAGCAAAAGAACAATACTGTCCAGGCGACCCAGAGCAAGCGTAGCCCGCTCCAGAAGCCGCCGTCGGGTATCCGAAAACTCCAGGGCAGGTTCGGGCGGCAAGGCAAAAGGAACAAATGCCCGTGTCGGCTCGCCGCCAATCTTCGAGATTTCGTATTTTCCCGTCAGACCGCGTTTCATAATATGGGTATCATATTCAGTTATCGTTTAATAAGCAAGCTCCTTATTAAACAAAACCCGGTTTTCATTTAATAAGGACAAAAGCAGCCCGAAAGATAGGAACGGCTGGCACAGTCATCGGATTTGTTCATAAAGGCTGCTCCTTCGGTGTTTCTTTTGGCATGAATATCCAGAGAAGGATGTAGATAAACAGGCCTGTACAAAAAAACAGAAAAGCAAGACAGAAGATTACCCTCCATATCCATGAAGGGACGGGTGTATGTATTCCCAGACCGCCGCAAACGCCGCCAATCCATTTATCATTCTGCGATTTTGACAGCCTCCTGAGCCAGTTTTGTTCGGACATATCTTCCTCCAGGAAAAATCATTTATCAGGGATAGCCAATGTTTTTTATTTGCCGTTGGATTCAAGCGGAACGCATTTTATGTCATTTGAAGACCCTGGTCCGGCAAGAGGGCGAAAGCATTTCCTTGTTGCCCCGCAAATGGGGCATTTCCAATCATCCGGCAAATCACCAAACTTCGTCTCCCTGGGGATCTTCCCTTTTTTATCTCCCTTGTCGGGATTATATATGTAACCGCAATTAACTGTCTGACACTGCCACATCTCTTCAGGTGTTGCCATAATTTCGATCTCCTAATGAAAATATGTTGTTAGAAGGCGCTCAATAATAACTATCATCAAAGAACGGAGGCTTCTTGTTTTCACTTATCATAGATCGTGGTTTTGATAAAGCAGAGATAGATGTTTACGCAGAATTGCTTTTGTTGTGGAAGCGGCGGGAGTCGAACCAATATGGCAACTAATAATTATTTGTTATTATTAGAGCTAATTGCAAAAGTCCTAAAAAGAGAAGAATTTGTCATTCCCACGAAAGTGGGAATCCAGTCTTTTCAATTTAGGCCATTTTAAAATTGTCGGTGTAGCCCGTAAAGCATGAATTAAGACACGCCTGTCAAGGACTTAATGGAGTGAGCCGCAAGAGCCATTTGACTTCATATTCATACTGTTCAACCAATTCAAAGAGATTTTAAGAATTTCCTTACGCTATCAAACTCTGAGGCATCAAAAGGCCAGTATCCTTTATTTGCCGCTTCTCCAAGCCTTAAGGTCGGTTCCTTTCGTGATGACAAAAAGACCCTTGCCTTTGCTTTAGCGCAGTCCTTTACCGGTCTGCCCACACCTTTCGCATCAAGACAACCGAAGTAGTCATTAACACAGAAAATGGCGGGGTCATCTTTGATCGATCCGAGACAAATATCCTCAAGGGTACCTCGAGATTTTCCGGGAGGAAGAATCATTACAGTCACTTTCGGCGAAGTTTTTGTTGGAGTAAGCGGTTTTTTCGGACAGGGTAAATCCGCAGCTTTAAGGGCATTCTGTACGCTTATGAACGCATCATTAAAGTTATCATCCGCATCCCTGACGATTCCAAGAGAGGTTATTCGGTCAAAAAAAGGATCGGTAGTCTTCAATGTCTTAAGGTTAGGTTTGATCTTTGTTTTCCCTCCGACTCCTGCCACCTGGACATCGTATATTTTCAATTTTTTGAGTAAGGCATAGAAAAACTCCTCCTCGTCTCTTCCTTCCACGATTAAGAGTTTCTCTTTTTCTATTTTAAGAGTCTTCTCACTAATCTCTTTACCGCAATCCGGACAGACGATCATTGTATCGGCCATCCTCTCACCTCAAGCGGAATCGACAGTGCTGCATCGAGGGTTTCCTCATCATACATAACAGTTTGTATAGAACCATTTTTTCTGTCCAGACGGTAAAGCTTCAAATCGTAAATTTTGTTTTCCTTAAAGGCGTCATGAGCAGTCAGAATACATTCATTGCTGTGTGTGGTGGCAAAAACCTGGCACTTAAATGTCCTAGACGCCTCTGCAATTACCGTCCACAGAGCCTTCATAGCCGAATGATGAATTCCATTTTCGATTTCATCAACCAGAACAACTCCCTTTTCGGCTGAACCTATGGCAAGTAAAACCGATAAAGACCTTCGCACCCCGTCACCCAGAAGAGGGGAAGGAACGGGTTCATCATATCCCTTCAGGTATCCGTGTATCATGCTGATACCCTGATATGTAAGTATCTCAAGCTGTTCAAGGCGAGGCTCAATAATTCTAAGCGCGGACAAGACAAACCCGTCCTTTTCTTTTTTCCTTAAATCGCTGAAACGCTGCATTTCCTCGTTGAGATTGCTACCACCGCTGGCAGTTACAAAAATGCCTGTCATGGTAGCGCGCGGCAAAGATGGTTCTATCCTGAGTTCGTATGACATCATGTTGTCTTTTTTGACGAAGACTGGCATGCCCTTAACTTTATACTGTTTACCTGCTTCATCGACATATTCAAGGACAATATCCTGCCGTGGCCCGCTGATTAACTCGGCCTGGTCAAAGTGTGCCTTTTCTCCTCTCAAAAAGGAACCTGACGAGCTTATATGGATTTCTAAGGAACGATGAGCCTTATTAGAATTTATTCCGGATAACCTGATGGTCTGTGAGTCTTTAAATTTCCAGAAAAGAGATGTCCATTGGTTCTCTGTCGACTCGCTGATAATGTTTAAGCCTCGCCAGCTATTTACAATCATGACAAGTCCCGGGTTTCTCGAACCTATATGAAGGAACAGAGCTTCTAATAGAGTCGTCTTTCCGCTGTTGTTTACCCCTGTTATAAGATTGACGCGGCCTAAAGATTCTATTTTAAAATTATCGAAACAACGGAAGTTGGTTACCTCAAAGCTTGCGTATGGAAGAACGTCTTCCTCTGTTGCTGATGCAACTTTATAACTGGCAGCCCTCTCCCTGATTGTGCTCCCCTGATGGTTTTTCCCTTTCGATTTAGATTTTGTTTTCATCGAAGGTTCCTTTTTTCAGCGACAGGTAAAGTTATAATATCTTTATATACTGGGAATGTATTTTCGAAAAATCGGATTTGAAAGTAAACGAAAAAATTAAATAAAAATGGTGGAGGCGGCGGGAGTTGAACCCGCGTCCGAAAATCTTCCGCACAGGCATCTACATACTTGTCCTGAAATTTATATATCGCTGATTCCGGCCTCCTTCAGGCTGGATGCCTGAACCAGCTACCCTGTTTTTGATTCGATGGATCATAACAGGTGGTAAGATCCGTCTATCCTGCTAGTCGACGTCCTTATCAGATCCGCAGGAAAAACCGGACAGGACGCTGGCCTTAAGCGGCCAGTGCGTAGTTATAATCGTCTGCGATTATGTTTATTTCCCGTCTTTTTTACGAGCCGACAGGCGCTCGGTATGCAGCCTAAGCTTCTTTATCCCCGTCGAAGCCGTTTCGCCCCCAGATGAGCAGACTTTCTTTATTATAAAGAGCATTTCGTCCTGATTCTAATCGTGCAAAGGTTGTTTGTCAAGAAATTGGTTTATCATCGCTCGCCTCTTGTCCTGTCCATTTCTCTCTTTTCATCGCGTTTTTTAATGGTTTCCCGCTTGTCGTACTGTCTTTTGCCTTTTGCCAGGGCTATTGATATTTTTACTTTTCCGTTTTTGAAATAAATCCTGAGAGGGATCAGGGAATGACCTTTGTCATTAACCTTGCTTGACAGTTTGTTTATTTCCTGCCTGTTTAAAAGGAGCTTTCTTATTCTCAAAGGATCGTGGTTACCGTAATAAGCGAAAGGACAGGGGCCTATGTGCATTTGATAAACGAAGACTTCTCCATTCCTGATTTTAGCATAGGAATCCTTCAGATTAGCACGGCCAAGTCTGAGTGATTTGACTTCTGTTCCAAGAAGCACCATGCCTGCTTCGTATTCATCTTCTATGAAGTAGTCATGCCTTGCTTTTCTGTTTTCGCTGATTATTTTGTAGCGCTCTTTTTCCAATATTGTCATCCAACTGGTTAAGTTATTCTCTTCACTTTCCGAACATCTCCCCGAACGAAGCCTCGACAAGTTTTATTACGTCCATTGTTGTGGTCTGTTTCAGCGCTTCCTTTGTAAAACGCCTTGTATCTTCAACCTTAAGCGATCTTATCATGTTCTTTACAGCCGGAATCGACTGGGGGTTCATGCTCAGCTCATCTATGCCGAGTCCAAGCAGAATCGGAACATTAAAAGGATCGCCGGCCATTTCACCGCACATGAAAACTTTGATGCCTTTTTCCTTCCCGACATCGGTTACATGCTTGATCATGCGCAAAATAGCAGGGTGAAACGGATGATAAAGGTGCGCGACTTCTCTGTTTCCCCTGTCGATTGCAAGGGTATACTGGATAAGGTCATTTGTGCCTATACTGAAAAAATCGGCTTCCTGTGCCATAACATCCGCCATTATAACCGCGGACGGGACTTCTATCATTATGCCGAATTCAATATTTTTATTATAGGCTTTTCTTTCTTTTTTAAGCGAATCCGCAGCCTCGTTAAGGAGTTTTTTGGTATCACGGATTTCATCGAGACTCGATATCATCGGAACAAGGATCCTGACATTGCCAAATGCCGCGGCTCTTAATATTGCTCTCAGCTGTGTCCTGAAAATATCGGGCCTTTTAAGGCAATACCTTATGGCGCGGAGCCCCAGGGCAGGATTCGCCTCGTCAGAGCCGTTTGAAGAAGAAATTGCCTTGTCTCCGTTTATATCGAGTGTTCGGATCGTTACGGGTCTGGGCGCCATCACTTCAACAACATCCTTGTATTTGTCGAAAAGTTCGTCCTCGCCCGGGAAATCGCTTCGGGTCAGATACTGGAATTCGGTCCTGTAAAGGCCTATCCCGTCGCCCCCGTGATCCAGCACGGATACGACCTCTTCGGGAAGCTCTATGTTGCCCATGACTTGCAGGCTTAATCCGTCAAGAGTTTCGGCTTTAAGATGACTTCCCCGAGACAGGTATGCTTTGTGCTCTTCATGCCTTGTTTTAAGCTTTTTGTATTCAGCGAGTGTCTGCCCGGAAGGATGAATGATGACAACACCCGTTGTTCCGTCTATGATTATCGTGTCGTCGTTGTTTATTGTTTTTGTCGCATTACCCACCCCGAGAACAGCCGGAACTTCGAGTGTGCGCGCAATTATGCTTGTGTGGGAAGTCTTTCCTCCCCGGTCGGTTATGAAACCCATTATCTTATCGAGCTGGATCTGGCTTGCATCTGCAGGCGAGAGGTCTTTTGCGACCAGAATCACTCGCTTGTCAATTTCGCCTATATTGACATCTTCCGACCCTATGAGAAATTTCATTATACGGTCCGAAACATGGGTAATATCATCAGACCTCTCCTTGAGATAGGAGTCGGATATGTTCTGAAACATCACCTTGATGTCATCTACAACCTTTTTCAGCGCCCATTCGGCATTGACCCGTTCATTTTTTATGGTTTCTATGGTTTTGTCGTAAAGCATCTTATCTTTAAGAAGCGCAACATGTGTTTCAAGAATGCCCGTATGCCGGCGCACCTCATCGGGAACATTTTCTATTATTGACCTGAGCTCATTAACGGCATTTTTTACAGCGGCCTTAAAGCGTTTTGTCTCGCCGTCCAGGTTTTTCCTGTCGATAAAATATTTCTCGACCACCTCGACGCCCTCTTTATCAACAAGGTATGCTTTCCCTATACAGATACCGGGTGAAGCCCCTACCCCGTTCAGCCTTATCTCTTTATTTGTTTCATTATCAGGCATGTTAAAATTATTCCCCAAATCCATTTTCAGCCATTATTACAATGTTTCTTAACAGATCAAAATCCGTCTTGCTCTCTGCTGCAAATGTTATCTCAGTGCCCCTGGAACAGCCGAGAGAAAGAATATCGATTATGCTTGAGGCGTCCACTTTTTCGCCGTCTTTTATAAGCCATATCTTGTCTTTAGCGCGCCCGGCAAGGGTTGCGATCTTTGCGGCCGCCCTTGCATGCAGCCCAAGCTCGTTTTTTATAATGACACTCTTTAATAAACTGCAAGATCCTTTGTTCATAGAATCAGCAAATTATAATCTAACCCCGATAAACGGGACTCTTCTCAGTACCCCCTTGAGGGGTGTAAGTGCGTTAACGAAACTATTTTCTGCCGCTCTTTTCAGTACCCCCTTGAGGGGTAGGAAAACGCAGAAAATAATTTCTAACTTACTAAGAAAGGCGTTTTTAAAAAAGCCTTAAAGAAGGAAAAAAGGCCAATCGTTCTTTTTAGCATTTTCAATCATTTGCGTGAAATACTAACAACACATACCGGCATTGTCAATGTGCAATCATTGACATGGCTGAAAATAGCTGATACTGAAAAGCTATAGTTTTCCGGCAATTACTTTATATTGCGATTTTGTTTTCTTACCTTTTATATTCCTGGAGGAGCTTATGGCAGAGAAAATCCTGATCTTTGGAAAGGATACCTGACCTTTTACAACCGCCGCTCGTGAAGCGTATCTGAAAACGGGAAAAGATTTTGATTATGTCAGTGTAATATCCGACAGCAGAAAGCTTGAGTCAATGCTGAAATATTCGAATGGCGTGCGCAAAATTCCTGTCATAGTCGAAGAGGGAAAAGTTACGATAGGTTTTGACGGTAAAACCTGAGGCGTTTGATTGAGCCGGCAGTTTGCCGGTAAAAATTCAGACTTTTTACAAAGGTAACATATTTAAGCCGAAACGGGATAAAAATGGAGAAACAGTTTCTAATCAATGAATTTTCGATTACTGAGTCGTGGCGTATTTTTAAGATTATGGGGGAGTTCGTTGATGGGATAGAAGCTCTTCATGATATAGGGCCGGCTGTGAGTATTTTCGGCTCAGCCAGAATCAAACCTGATGATCCGATATATAAAAAGACCGAAATGCTGGCTGCCCTTTTTGCTAAAAACAATTTTGCGGTAATAACAGGAGGCGGGGGCGGAGTCATGGAAGCGGCAAACAAGGGCGCTGCTGAAGCCGGCGGAAAATCGATCGGCCTTAACATAGTGCTTCCTTTCGAGCAGAAGCCGAATCAATATTCCAATTTAAAACTTGAATTCAAATATTTTTTTATACGAAAAGTCATGTTTGTTAAATATGCCCATGCCTACGTAATCATGCCGGGCGGATTTGGTACCATGGATGAACTTTTTGAGGCCGTCACACTTGTTCAGACCCACCGAATCAAACCCCTCCCTGTAATCCTGGTCGGTTCGGAATACTGGGGCGGACTTAAAAAATGGATTAAATCAAGGCTTCTTGAAGCGAATATGGTTTCATCTAAAGACATTGACATTCTTAAGGTTATCGATGATCCGGAAGAAGTTGTCGATACCGTAAAAAAATTTGTTATTATTTAATCATGGATCTCAACCCGTCATATTCAAATTTAAAGCGGCAGAATCTGGCCTTGAGCCTTGAATCACAACGGCGCAAGGGAGCGGAAGAAGCCTTTCATCGTCAAAATGCCTATTTAAAGGCCCTGCACGAAACTTCACTGATCTTAATCGACAAAATAGACAAAGAAGAATTGCTGGAAAACATACTTGAGAGGGCTACTTCACTCACCGGCACGGAACACGGCTACATTTACCTGCTTGAACAGGGAGGTCGGCAGATGCAGATGCGGGTGGGCATGGGATTTTTTAAAAGCCAGCTGGGGCGGCGTGTTATCATCGGCCAGGGTATGGGCGGGCAAGTGTGGGAAACCGAATCGCCGGTTCTGGTGGATGATTATAACTGCTGGCCAGGCCGCATTTCCGATAAAGTTCTGGACGGTTTGCGTTCTGTTGTTGGAATTCCTTTGAAATCAGACCGCCAGGTGCTGGGTGTTATAGGCCTCGCCCATGTTGACATACGTAAGCGGTTCAGCGAAGAAGACATTACCGTTCTGGAACAATTCGCCGCTCTTGCGCTTATTGCCCTTGAAAAGGCCAGGCTTTACGCGGATGTGCGCCGTGAGTTAGCCGAACGCGAACGCACCGAAGCCATTTTGCGCGAAAGCGAGGAGCGCTACCGCACCTTGCTGGAATCGTCTCCTGATCCGATTGTTGTTTACGACATGCACGGGATTGCCACCTATGTGAATCCGGCCTTTGAACAGACCTTCGGCTTGTCGCGTGATGAGCTTTTAGGCAAGCAGATCAATTTTGTGCCCCAGGAAAACTGGCCGGAAACCAAAAAAGCCATCGAAAGCATGCTGAGCGGTAAAAAAATAAAGCTTTTCGAAACGCGGCGTCTTACCAGGGACGGAAAGGTACTGGATGTGCAGATCAGCTCCACCCTTTACCGTGGAAGTACCGGGCAGCCGGTGGGCAACATCGTCATTCTCAGAGATATCAGCGCCCGCAAGAGAGCTGAAGAAGAACTGCAAAAATATCACGGGCACCTGGAAGAACTGGTTGCGGAACGCACGGCCGAACTGGCCAGTGCAAACCTGAAGCTGAAAAAGGAGATCGACGAGAGGAAACGCGTCGAAAAAGCATTGCGCAAGCGCGAAAAAGAACTTCAGTCCCAGTCGCATCACCTGGAAGAGGTGAATACAGCCCTCAGGGTGCTGCTGAAACAACGGGAAGAAGATAAAAAGGAATTGAGTGAAATCGTTTTGAGTAATGTCCAGGAACTTGTCAGCCCCTATCTGCAGAAAGTCATAAGCGGACGGCTGGATACGCGCCAAAGGACATTGGTGCGCATTCTGGAAACGAACCTGAACAACATCATTTCGCCTTTCATCAGCAGGCTGACATCAAGACTCGTCAATTTAACTCCCGTGGAGATCCGCGTCTCCGGCCTGGTCAAAGAGGGCAAGACCAATAAGGAAATTGCTGAGTTATTGCTGATTTCCAAAAATACTGTTTTATTCCACCGCCATAACATAAGAAGCAAATTAGGCTTGAAAAACAAGAAGATAAATCTTCGGTCACATCTCCTGTCTTTTGAATAATAGCGGTTATATCCCGCTATTTTACTCATATTTTATAAGCTTGACTTTATTGTCAGTTCGGATATTCTGCGTCTGTTTTGTGAAGCCCCGGCAAATCGAACTACTGCCTGTTGTCGTTTTATCGTTGTCTCACAGGATAACCGGAGCAGACTGGTAATCATTTTATAATATTACAGCAAGTTAGATTAATAAATAAAATATCATTAATTTCTTGACAAAAAGAAAGAGTAGCTTATATACAGCTATTCGACTGAATTACATTCAGTTTATTGTGTAATGTTTATAATGCGGTTGTATTTCAGGAAAATGTGCTGATTCGGAGATATCAAAATGAATAAATCTTTATTACGGTTGCAACTCAATTTTTGAGAATAGGGCCGGAAAAAAAGGAGGTCTTGAGTATTGAACGTATCAAAAGATATCAAGCAAGGTGAAGTCCTTCTGGAAATTGATCAAATTCAAATGTTTTTCGGCAAGGTATGCGCGCTGAACGGCGTAAGCACCAAGATCAAAAAGGGCGAGATACATTCGGTTATAGGGCCAAACGGCGCCGGCAAAACGGTTATGCTGAACTGTATCAGCGGTCTTTACCATCCGCAGAAAGGAAATGTTTATTACAAGGGAGAAAAAATCAACGGCATGAGTCCGCATAACAGGGCGGAGCTGGGAATTGCAAGAACCTTCCAGAAAGTGGAGGTTTTCGGCGGCATGACGGTTCTGGACAATATTCGTCTTGGCCGCCATATTCATTATAAGTCCGGCATAATGAGCGGTTCGCTCTATATGGGGAAAACGGCAAAAGAGGAAATTGAACACAGAAAGTTTATAGAGGAGGGGATAATCGATCTTCTTGAGATCGAGCATATCCGGCACAAGCCGGTTGGAATGCTTCCATATGGTCTTCAGAAAAGGGTTGAGCTCGGACGGGCGATAGCTCTCGAGCCGGAACTTCTGCTCCTTGACGAGCCTCTGGCCGGGCTTAACCTTGAAGAGGTGGAGGATATGGCGCGTTTCATCCTGGATGTAAACCAGGATGAAAAGTGGAAAGTCACATGTATTCTGGTTGAGCATGACATGGGGGTTGTTATGGACCTTTCCGACAATGTCTTTGTTCTTAATTTCGGCAATATGATTGTTGACGGCTCACCTGAGGAGGTCCAGGGCAATCCTGAGGTGGTTAAGGCTTATCTTGGTGAAGAAGACTTATATGCAACAAGGAGATAACGTGGCTTTCAGCTCTATGGATAAAATATCAAAAGATTTGACTATTCCCAAACTCTTTTACAGTCAGGCGAAAAAGTATGGAAAAGAGAGGGTTGCCATGCGGGAGAAGGAATACGGCATATGGCGCCCAATCACATGGAATGATTATTTTGAAAATGTAAAATATATAGCCCTGGGGCTTATCAGTCTCGGTCTTGAAGAAGGCGATAAGGTCGCGATGATCGGTGATAACCGTCCGGAAGGGCTCTGGGCAGAAATGGGCGCACTGTGCGCAAGAGGTGTCGGAGTCTGGCTTTTCCAGGACTCCCTGCTTGATGAAGTAAAGTATATTTTAGACCATTCGGATACAAAATTCCTTGTCGGAGAAGGCCAGGAGGAGGTTGACAAGGCACTTTCCATATTCCATGAATGCCCGAAACTGAAAAAAATCATTTGGGATGATCCCAAGGGAATGCGTAATTACGACCAGGATTGTCTTATCAGCTTAAAAGAGGTCATGCTCCTCGGCAGAGAGCTTGAAAAGGAAAAACCGAACCTGTTCGAAGAGCTTGTCAATAAAGGGCACGGGGACGAGGTTGCGCTCCTATTTTATACATCAGGAACAACAGCCCTTCCGAAAGGCGCTCTGCTTTCCCATTATAACATGCTTACGATGGGGAAAAATCTGATGTCCGTGGATCCCTGCAAGGATACGGATGACTATGTCTCTTACCTCCCCTTTGCCTGGATAGGCGAACAGATGATGTCTATTTCATGCGGGCTTCAGATAGGATACACTCTCAACTTTCCCGAATCGACTGAGACTTCCCAGGAGAATATAAGGGAGATAGGACCTCATGTCATGTTTGCGCCTCCGCGCATGTACGAGCAGATGACCAGGACAGTGCAGGTCAAATATCTGGATGCGGCCTGGATTAAAAGGAAATCTTACGAGATTGCCTCCCATATAGGTTATCATGTCGCTGATCTTAAATTCGCAAAGAAACATATCCCATTCTACTGGAGGATTCTGGAATGGTTTGCCTATCTTCTGGTTCAGAAGAAGCTTAAAGACAACCTGGGGCTTACCCGCGTGAGAAACGCGTACACAGGCGGCGCAGCGATGGGGCCGGATCATTTCCGTTTCTTCCATTCGCTCGGAGTAAATTTAAAACAGATTTACGGCCAGACGGAAGTGGCGGGCATTTCGGTTGTTCACAGGAACGGCGACATCAAGTTTGACACCGTAGGGCGCCCAATACCTGAAACGGAAGTCAGCATAACCGAAGAGGGCGAAATAATAACAAAGAGCCCGTCGGTTTTTCTCGGTTATTACAAGAATCCCGAAGCGACAGAAAAGACATTGCAAGACGGATGGCTTTATTCGGGGGATAAGGGCTTCATTGATGACGACGGCCACCTTGTTGTCTTTGACCGCACCAAGGATGTCATGACCTTAAGAGACGGAAAGCCGTTTGCTCCCCAGTATCTCGAGACACGCCTTAAATTCAGCCCTTTTGTCAAGGACTCCTGGGTAATAGGCGACAACAAGGGATATATAACGGCCGTAATCTGTATAGACTATTCGGTTGTCGGAAACTGGGCAGATACGAAGAAGCTCACCTATACAAGCTACCCGGAGCTTGCCCAGAAACAGGAAGTATATGATCTTGTTGAAGAGCAGATAAGAAAAGCCAACAAGGACCTTCCCGATGCTGAAAAGTTTGTAAAATTCATCAATCTTTACAAGGAACTTGATGCCGACGATGATGAGCTGACAAGAACGAGGAAGCTCCGCCGTGCATTCGTTGAAAAAAGATACCAGGAGATAGTCGGCGCTCTTTATTCGGATACCGACGTAGTCCATATTGACACGACGATAAAATATGAAGACGGGCGGCAAATCCATATCAAGAATGATCTGCATATACGCAAGGTAAAGGATTGAAAAGGCGTAGTTGCATTTAATATTTCAGAACCGGGAGGAGAAAGCAAAGATGGAACTGTTTTTCATGACACTTACAACCGGCATTATGGTTGGAGGAATATACGCGCTTATAGCGCTTGGATGGGTACTGATATACAAATGTTCAGGTGCGCTTAATCTTGCCATGGGTGAATTGACGCTGATTGGCGCCTATATATCGCTCAGTTTTTACTCCATGGGAGTCCCCTTTATTCTTTCCCTCGCGTTGTCGCTTGTAATCGGTTTTATTCTTGGAATTCTCACGGAGAGAATTTTTCTTGACCGGCTCATAGGTGAACCGGTTTTAACCGTCATAATGGTCACCGTGGGACTCTCCTTTTTTTTCAAGGGAATTGTTGAGCTGATATGGAGCACGGATACAAAAGTCTTTGATCCTCCTGTCTTTTCCCTTGAACCTGTCCGCTTCGGGCCTATTATCGTCGGCCAGATTTACCTGTGGAGCTTTCTTGCGGCCATGGTGCTTCTTGTTATTTTTGTCTGCTTTTTCAAATATACACGCTGGGGGCTTGCAATGCAGGCGACTGCGGATGACGAGATGGCGGCTCTTTCGATAGGCATCAGCGCTCGTTTTGTTTATGCCGCAGCCTGGGCGATTGCTTTCATGGCGGCAGGTGTCGGCGGAACCCTGCTTGGAAACATCAACGGACTTAACATATCGGTCGGCTACCTGGGCCTGCTTGTTCTGCCGGCGGTTGTTCTGGGCGGGCTCAATTCGGTTCCGGGAGCCATTGTGGGCGGAATAGCAATAGGCGTAATGCAAAACTTCTGCGGCGCGTATCTTGATCAGTACTTCCCCGGCGGCGTGAAAGAGATAGCTCCTTTTGCCTTCATGGCTGTTTTTCTCCTCTTCAAGCCACACGGGCTATGGGGCTGGGAGCGTATAGAAAGAGTTTAACCTTTTAACTTATATTTGCCGGGAATCCGCATCCGGCGGCAACCAATAAAGGACGGACGGAGAATTATATGTCGACAACTTTTCTTCCCTGTGGCGTTTATCACGAAAATTACAAACAGGATCATGCATGGTGGCAGACAAAATTTATCAAATCAAAAATGTTTCTGCTCTTTATCACACTGTTTTTCATCATTCCCTGGATATCCGATTCTTACTCGCTAAGCATCTGCAACCAGATAGGATACACGATACTTGGAGCGCTTGGAGTCCAGCTTCTAATAGGCTTCTGCGGACAGGTTACCCTCGGTCATGCGGCTTTTCTTGCGGTCGGCGCTTATGTCAGCACTCTGCTTGTCCTTGAATTTCCATGGCCGGCCGTGTTTGTTGAACTGGGTCTGGCATATCCGTTGAGCATATTTATTGCCGCAATTGCGGCAGGCCTCTGGTGCGTTCTTTTCGGTTTGCCTTCCGCCAGGGTAAAGGGATTTTACTTAATCCTCACAACCATGGCAGCGCAGTTTATTACCGTTGATTTTATTATAACCCAGTACATAAGCCAGATAGGCGGAAGAGGGCAGGCTTTTTCACTTCCTCCGGGAACGATAAAGGTCGGGCCCTGGGTCATCGACAGCGACGTTAAAGTTTATTACATGATGATCGTGCTGACAATAATATGCGTTGTCGGCGTGGTAAACCTGCTGCGCTCAAGGGTCGGACGGGCCTGGGTAGCCATAAGAGACAATGATATATCGGCGGAAGTCATGGGGATAAATATCATTAAATACAAGCTTCTTGCGTTTTTTGTCGCCGGTTTTATCGGGGGTATTGCAGGCGCAGTCTGGATCAGTAACCTTGCGGCAATCAGCCCAGAGCATTTTCCCTGGTTCTGGTCCCTGTGGCTTGTCGGCGTTATTCTTATTGGAGGAGTCGGCTCGATTCACGGGACCATTTTCGGATCTATCTTCATGGTTGTTGTCATGGAAGCCCTGCAAATGGCCGTAATACCCCTTGCCGATACATACCCTAAACTTCTTATGGATTTTCTTTTTATCAAGGAAGCTGCTTTCGGTCTTGCCATCTGCGGATTTTTAATATTCGAACCTAACGGTCTTGCGTACCGCTGGTGGCAAATTAAGAATTATTTCAATTTATGGCCGTTTTCGTATTAATTTGAGAGGAGGTGATGGTCTCGTTTTGTAAATGAACATAATGTCATTTTAAGGAGTAATAACAGCCTGCTTTCCAATGAAAGGGGGAAATCATGAATCAAAAGAAAGTGTTGTTCGGATTTTATGTATTATTGCTGTCGGTAATGCTTGTTGCAGGATTCGTTTCTTCGGCAGCAGCCGTTGATAAACCTGCGGCAGCAGTAGCTGCCAAACCGATAAATATCGGTGCGCTCAATGATATGACCGGGGCCACATCGGACGTAGGAAGGGATTATGCCCTTGGTATAGCAGAAGCGATTCATTATGTGAATGATACCGGAGGCATTAACGGGAAAATGATCAAGCTTCACCAGTTTGATTACGGTTACCGGGTGCCCGAGGCTCTTACCAAGTACAAACTCTTCCAGAGACTGGGTTGTGTTGCCGTTCTGGGGTGGGGCACAGGAGATACTGAAGCCCTTTCGCCTACGGTAACAAAGGACAAGATGCCCTACATATCGGCTTCCTATTCCGGGCATTTGACTGATCCCAAGAAAACGCCTTATAACCTTTTCTTTGCGACTGACTATTCCACAAACGCAAGGGCGGCAATTACCGCCTGGTTCGACAAAAAATGGCCCAAGCACATGGATTATGGGAAGAGGAAACCCCGTTTTGCATGTTCTTACATGTTTGCTTCCCCATACTGCAGCGCTCCGATAAAGGCCATAAAAGATCAGGCGACTATCCTTGGTTTTGATATCGGTCCCGACCAGGATGTGTCTTTATTTGCAATCGATACAAAGAGCCAGGTTCTTGCTTTAAAAGAGTTTAAGGCCGACCTGGTATGGCATGGAAACACGACAATGTCCGTGTCGGCCACTTTGAGGGATGCCTATTCTCTCGGCCTTGGCGCGGATCACATCATCAACAACTGGGGATTTGACGAAAACCTTCCGAAGATGGCCGCAAAAGCTGCGGAAGGCGCGATGGGCGCTGCAGTTTGCGCATTTTTCGGTGAAAATGTTCCCGGAATGGACAAGGTTGTGGCATATGCGAAGAAATACAATCCGGGTATTCCGGCTGATAAACGCCTTATCAGAACCATTCAGGCATGGGGTGATGTATTGATTCTCCGGGAAGCCTTGATTCGCGCCGATAAGGCAGGCAAGCTTGACGGAGAAAGCATTTTGAAATTAGGCTTTGAAACCATGAATAATTATGAGATCGGCCTTGGTGCGCCTCCTATTACTTTTACAGCGACAGATCACCGTGTTGCCGGTGCAGTGCCGATCTATGAAATCAAGGATGGGAAATTCAAACTTGTTGAAAAAGTCGATCTTAAGAGCAGATGGCCTGAAAAATGGGCAAAAGAGTGGATCGGCTGGTAATCCAAATAAACCCCCAAGGAGGTTTTAAGGCTTTGTCTAAAGAAGAACCCATATTAAAGATCAATAACATCGAGGTCAAGTACCACGAAGTTATACTTGTTATAAAAGGTGTCTCCATCGAAGTGCCCAAAGGAGGGATAGTTGCTCTTCTTGGCGCTAACGGGGCGGGGAAAAGCACTACGTTAAAGGCGATTTCAGGCCTTCTGAATCATGAAGACGGTAAAGTCACTGATGGATCTATCGAATTCATGGGTCAGCGGATAGACAAAATCAAGGCTGAAAAAATCGCCAACATGGGCATAGTACAGGTTATTGAAGGCCGCAGGGTCTTCGAGCATCTGACTGTTGAGGAAAATCTCAGAGTCGGCGCTCATATGAGGAAAGGTGGAAGAAATATTAAAGACAGCCTTGAAATGGTATATAACTATTTTCCAAGGCTGAGGGAGAAGAGGAACGAGACCGCAGGCTTTATCAGCGGAGGAGAACAGCAGATGACAGTTGTAGGGCGAGCGCTTATGACGCGCCCGAAGCTTATTTTGCTGGATGAACCTTCAATGGGACTTGCTCCCCTTCTCATCCATGAAATTTTCAATATAATAACCCGCCTGAACAGCGAAGAGAACATTTCTATTCTTCTCGTGGAGCAGAATGCGAAGCTTGCATTAAGTGTTGCTCCATATGCTTACGTGATGGAGAATGGCCGTATTGTTATGGATGACACTTCAGAAAAACTGATGCAGAATCCCGATATCAAGGATTTCTATCTTGGCCTGACCGATGTGGGGGGCCGGAAAAGTTTTAGAGACGTCAAGCACTATAAACGGAGAAAAAGGTGGATTACCTAACCTCTGAAAAGAGTAAGGGAGGTCAAAAATGCAAAAAAGATTAATTATATTTGTCGGCTTGTGTTTTTTGTTGGTCGTTCCGGGCCTTGTTTTTGGCGCGGGAAAAATAGAGGTTAAGGCAACTCAGAAAAATTTTAAAACTCCTGTTGTTACTTTAAGCAGAGTTGAAGTGGCTCATTACTGGGGTTACTGGTTTTATGGCGCAAAGGTCGAAGTAACAAAGGGAAAAGCCGGAAACAACGGCGCGCCTCTTGATCTCAATTTTATTTTTGATATCGAAAATCCGAATCCTTATCCTGTAGTAATGGAGAGCCTGAATTTCACGGTTGCGTTTGAAGATTATGATCTGAATACCGTAGGTTCTCAGGAAACGATGTGGATTCCTGCCGGAAAGACAAACCAGATAAGAGTATCAGCCTTATTCGATATCTGGCAGTCCTTTCTCAGTCTTGGCGTAACCGGCGGGCTGAAACTTCAGGAAAAAGGAGTAGCAGTTCATGACCAGCTTGAAAAATGGTGGACAGGAATTCCGGATTTTTCGTTTCCTGTAAGCGTTAAAGAAGGGTCTGCCGTTTTCAAGGCAGACAGCGTGACAGGTGTTGCGTCATTTGGCGCTACATATCCTGCTAAATAATTGTTCGTTTTCCAACGACTGCGTGTTTCGAAATATGATATTAATATTTTGAAACACGCAGTTTTGATGCTCTCGTAAAAAGTCATATGCGAACGGATTTGAGATTTTTGGGGAATAGATTTTTAAGGAACTGAGCGTTAAAAATCACAAGCTGTTTGAGG
>JAUYEO010000156.1 GCA_030689795.1 Desulfobacterales bacterium
TCTCAAAAAGGAAATTGATCATCTTTGAATAACTAAAAATTGGTCACCTTCAATCGGATTTGCCGGTCATTTTGGTGGGATTAGGCAAGAAATCCACATTATTATGCAGGAGTTGGTTACACACTCTGATAACATTGTTGGACTGGAGATTCCTGACCCGCAGAAAGATGATTCCAAAGTAGGGCTTGCCTTCATGAATAGCTAACGTCCCGAAATCCGCATCATGCGTCAACACCCAGCGTTTTCCCTGATACGCAATTTCGAGAAGTTCATCGTCGCTCTTACCGTGCCATCCCTGTTCCTTCGTGTCCAACACATCAAGACCGTGATTTCTGAGGAAAACCACAATCTTCGGAGAGATGTTCTCATCGGTGAGGATTCGCAACTCATGAAACTTCACGTGGCTTGCTCCAACTCAAGGTATACCTCATTTCTGTAAGAACGGGCGGTATATCTTAGGCAAGCGCGAATATCCTCTTTGGTTAAATGTGGATAGTCTTCGAGAATCCCTTCTTCGCTTACATCGGAAGCAAGCAAGTCAAGGATGAACTCAACGGATATACGGGTTCCCTCGATGATGGGTTTTCCCCCAAGTATCCTCGGGTTTACGACGATTCTTGCCATCTTTATGCCTCCTTCTGTCATTATGTTACCACTGCCCATGTTGTCATATTATCAATAACACACGGGAAAAACAATTGAATTTTCAATGTTTTAAGGATATTGATTGTTACAATGGAAATCAAGGATAAATTTACACCAGATCCCAAAATAAAACTTATGGAGGAGCTTAGGGGACTGCAACCGCAAAAGGGCGAGCTTAGGGTATTAAACTATTAAACTTGATTAAAGCGGGATACATCCGCAAATAAGCAAATAACTGTGAACAGCAAGGAATAATAAGGCGGTTGAGATTTTTCTTTAACCGCTTTTAAAATTCATCCGGCAATATTCTTGCTCCGTGGATAACCGCCACAACATCGATCTGATCCTGCTTTATGCGGTAGATTATACGATACGGTTTTTCTATAAGTTCCCGGATATCTTCGGCATCATATTCCTGCACTTTTCTTCCGGAAAGCGGCTGTTCCGCAATTTGTTCGGAACGTCGGGTGATCCTGTCAACCATCCGTTTGCCATAGGTCGGAGAATTGATGGAAATATATTCGTAAATGTTGACAAGATGTCCAATGGCGTTTTCTGTCCAGTGAACCCTCATTTTGTCAGCCCAAATCTTTTGCGCACTTCTTTAATGTCAACTGTCCGTCCTTCTTCACTGTCTTTTATGCCTGCTTCTATTGTCTGGCGCACATAGATTTGATACATCAGATCATCCCATGTGGCTTTGTCGGGCAGTTTGTCTAATATCCTGTAGGCTTCCTGCTTAATGCTCTCGGTTTGCATTTTATTACCTCCTTTAATCCTGAATTATTGGCGAGTGTCAGCGGTCGGATTAAACCCTGCCAGGGGTGGTCGGTTTAAACTCAGCCAGTTTTGTTATGTATTTTCTTTAACATTATCACCTTTTGGTTTGCAAGCTTTGTTGCGCAGCCAGTAGCTTTTACCGACTATCTGGATCAAGTCGGCACGGCTGAGAAACCGGTCGAATAATAGCCAGGAGATATAGTAGAGGACATCCTGTATTCTCCTTGTCAATCAGGGGGCGATATTGGGTACGTCCTTTACATTTGTAGTTTAGAATCCTATTGTTTTATGATATGTGGGCGACATGCCAAGAAAAGCAAGAATTGATATACTGGGGGCTCTTTTATCAAATCATTTTAGTGAGAAGGGGAAAAAATGCATCATGTCATGATACACCCAGCCGGTTACGATACGTGTCGAAAGGCTGTGGAGCCGGCCTTTGAGCTTTTTCCCATGCAGATTGCCCAAAAAAAGGTATTGATCAAACCGAATGTGCTCCGGGCGTCCAAAACAAAAGAGCATATCGTGACCCACCCCTCTTTATTGCGGGCGGTTGTGGAAAAAGTCGAAGAAATGAGATCTGCCCTGAAAAAGCGATGTCATTAAGGTAAGGAATATCGAACAGTAAAACAGAGGAGGCATTATGATCGTCCGCAATCTGCAGGACAAGGAGGTTCTTGAAACCACCTATTTGGCCCATGGAGGGGCTGTCGCCCAGATGGTCCTGGACCGCCGGGTGCTCAAGGAGATCGGTTTTCTGGCCGTAGCCCGGCTGGCGCCCGGCAAGGAAATCGAGCGTCATATCGATCCCATGGAAGAAATCTATTTTGTACTGAGCGGCACGGGTTTGATGCAGGTGGACGATGAATCCAGGCAAGTCGGGCCCGGGGACGCCACCTGGATACCGACCGGGTCCGGTCACGCCCTGTTGAACAACGGCCACGAGGATTGCGTTATACTTGTTGTTGCTTCATCCGGCTGGATGTAGGGAGTGCGCATTA
>JAUYEO010000163.1 GCA_030689795.1 Desulfobacterales bacterium
CTTGAACTGCTCGGCACAGACGGAAACTACACATTGACCGATTCAGGCAACAGCATCACAACCCTTGCAGGAGACACCGGCACTGTAAACTATTCTCAGGACGGCTCACTCACTATCGGCACGGTGAACAGCACATCTGGAATAACAGCAACAACAAACACCGTACTTGTTCAAACAACAGGAGGAGTCTCAGACATCACACTGGATATTGCAGTAAGTGCAAACGGCACAGGCGATGCGATAGTCCTTGCAGCAGGTCGGAACTTCATCAATAATATAGGGGCATCCGAGCTGGGAGCTCCAAACGGCAGATACCTTATCTATTCCACTGACCCTGCTAATGACACACGGGGAGAACTGACCTATAACTTCAAACAATACGATGCCACTTACGGCGTGACTGTCGTGGAGGGAACAACAGGCAATGGTTTTCTCTACTCAGTGGCGCCGACTATTACGCCAGGACTGACCGGCACAGTAACCAAGACCTATGACGGCGATGCAACAGCCGCGCTTGCATCAGGCAATTACAGCGTAAGCGGAGCGATAGACAGCGACATTGTAACGCTCAACAACCCGGCATCAGGAACATATGACAACAAGAATGTAGGCGCAGGCAAGACAGTGGATGTAAGCGGGCTTTCGATAGTGAGCGCAGTAAACGGCGCTGCAACTGTTTACGGCTACACCCTTTCATCAGACACCGCCTCAGGCGCAATAGGAAACATCACGGCAAAGGCATTGACACTTGCCAGCCTTACAGCGAACAACAAGGTTTATGACGGCGCAACAACAGCGACCATAAGCAGCTACGGCGCATTGAGCGGAATAGTAAGCGGCGACACGGTAACTCTCAACAGCGGCAGCGCATCATCCGCCTTTGACAACAAGAACGCAGGCACAGGCAAGACGGTAACCGCAAGCAGCCTTGCATTAGACAACACCAACTACAGCATTGCCAATCAGACGACAACCGCAGACATCACGGCAAAGGCATTGACCATCGCCGGCACCGGCGCAGCGAACAAGATATACGACGGCAGTACAACTGCTACAGTAACAGCCGGAACGCTTTCAGGCTTTGTAGTCCCTGAAACATTGGGAGTGAGCGGCAGCGGAACATTCGACACTATAAATGTCGGGACAGGCAAGAATATAGCAGCGATCTATACCCTTGCCGATGGAACAAACGGCGGACTGGCAGGCAACTATAGCCTATCAGGCGAAACCCTGACAGCAAATATTACGGCAAACACAACTACCACAACTACCCCTGTCCTTGACATGTATGAAATAATGGATACAGAGAACATTACGGACATCAAAAACTTCAACGACACGATTGTATTAGCAGGCACATCCGATGCTGAAGTATTTACAGCCAGGGCTGTAAATTACGAGGTAGAGCAGACAGTCTTCGGTTATCAGCCGCCGGAAGAGGACACTTTTTCTGTTGAGGATGAGGATAAGAAAATTGAAAGAGAGAGCAAAAGATAGAGAAGGGAAAGTAAAGCAGATGGCAGGGGTGGGAAATAAATAAAGGTTCATCCGACTTTTGTGTGGAATTCCCCTCTTGGGAGGGGACTGGGGTGGGTTGAAGTGTCAGGGACATGTTAAAATCAAAAAATGAGGGACAGCGACCGTTAAAAGCGAAGCAGGCCGCAATTTTTTGTCTGTCATTCCCGCAGGTAGTTAGCGGGAATCCAGAGAAACCAGAACTGGATGCCCGATAAAGGAATTCGGGCATGACGAATGAGAAGAAAATAAGGACAACTGTTAAAGCTGGTTCAGACCGCCTGTCCTCAACCCGCAGAGATAACCTGCAAAATTCCTCATTCGTTAAACCATCTGATTTTGTTATACTAATATCATGAAACCCACTGTCTATATTGAAACAAGCGTAATCAGCTATCTTACCGCCAAGCCGAGCAGAGACCTTATACGCCGGAGGAGCTAATGGAGGTTTAGAATGAAACATGACCCGATTGTCAAAGAGGTTCGCAGGGTAAGGAAAGAGATTGAAGATGAATGCCGGAACGACCCGAAAGAATATTTCGATCATGTTCAAAAAATACAGGGTAAATACAGGGGTCGCCTTGTTTCCCGCAAGCCGAAACCTGCATTAAAACTGGCTAAGGCAGTTTAAAACAATTGCATCATCTCAAAATAAAAAAATGCAAGTCAGCAACCGGTTTTTAGTTCAGGTTAGAAATCCAGCGAAACTGCCCCGGAAAATTCGCTTTCTTTTGACGGCCCGACGGCAGTTATTTTATAGACATGTTTTGTGCCTGTTTTTTCTCTGTCGGTGAATGCAGGGGTCACAGGTTCTCCTGCAGGTTTATCGAGGAGCCGGACGTTATCCGGAAAATCCTTGTTCATCTCGATTTATGGGAAATCAGGAACCATGACCCGCCGACCGAAAAACATACACAAATTCCGGAGTTGACCTATGACGACTCCTATTCCCAACTTCCATTTGCGGATGCCTGGGTCCAATAAATTGTGAATTTAAGGCATACGAGACGGGTATTATCCACAACCCACCCACTACAACCTAAAGTACCTGTTAAAACTTGACATACAAGTCGATTTCTGAGATACATCAAGTCACGAAAAGGAAATTCTTATCCCTTAAGGTACTTGTCTTCAGTTCTGTCCTGTAAAAAGACCATGTCATAACTGCTCGGATCGGCGGAATGATACCAGATGTATCCAAGTTCACGGCATTTTCCGCAGGCCCTCAGGGGAATATGAACGGCAAGCAAACGGGCGCCTCTGTCTGAAGTTGAATCTATTCTGAGCGCTCCGGCACAGTCGGGGCATATTTTTACAGTCTCTTTCTGCTGCTCCCTTATATTATCCGTGTCGTAATATATGTTGCGTTTTCTTTCATCAAAATCTTTTTTATCTCTCATGCGTTCTGCTATCTTATTCCTGTTCTGCCAGTAACTTAAGACGGTTTCACCGGTTTTTTCTATGTTCATTGTAACTTCCGGGGTTTGCCTGTACCTGTCGGGATCATATAGAGGCTCTTTTACCCTGCTGTAATCAATGCCGGACATGGCAAGAATTATCCCGAGGTTGACATACGGGAGAGCTCCTTCGATCGAATACCCGCCCTCAAGCACGGCGATATCCGGTTTTAAAATGGATGTGAGAGCGGCATAACCCTGTGCGGAGAAATTCATCTTGGTTATCGGATCGGTAAAGTGATTATCCTGTCCAGCTGAATTTATGATGATTTCCGGCTTAAAATCATCAAGGATCGGCATGACAACATTTTTCGTTACATAGAGAAAACCTTCATCGGATGTATGGGGCGGAAGAGGAATATTAACAGTTGTTCCAACCGCATTAGGCCCTCCGAGCTCATATGGAAACCCTGAGCCCGGATAAAGAGTCCTTCCGTCCTGATGGAGTGAGATAAAAAGGGTATCAGGGTCATGCCAGTATATGTCCTGAGTGCCGTCGCCGTGATGACAATCCGTGTCCACGACGGCAACCTTTCTGATATTGTACTCCTTTCGCAGGTATTCAATCATGATTGCTTCTACATTGACATTGCAGAAACCTCTTGCTCCGAGCACGACGCGCATCGCGTGATGGCCGGGCGGACGGGCAAGAGAGAATCCCCTTTTCACTTTTTTATCGAGTACTGCCTTTCCGATCGTTTTGGCGCAGCCTGCGCTAATAAAATGCGATTCCGTCATGACATGCTTAACATCAGGAACGCAGAAATGGACTCTTGTTACATCCTGCTCCGTAACAATCTCCGGTTTCAATTCCTCTATTCCTTCAATATCGAGGAGCCCTTCTTCAAGCACCTGATCCTGAGTATAAAGAAGCCGTTCCTCCCTTTCGGGATGGGTCGGGCTTATCGCCCAGTCGAAGGCCGGGAAGAAAACGAGACCTGTTTTATGTTCAGCAGCAAGTTTCATATGTTGAGACCTTTGCATAACATAAGATTTAAAGCCATGTCGGGGTACGGGCTGATGCGAATCCGACGGATTTTTCACTCGAATCCTTGAACCATAGAATCCTCGAATCCTCTAAAAAATGTCATACCGTCAATGTATCGGCAATTGAATCATATCCCTGTACTAGTCCGGGCTTGATCTGCGCTCTTATACGAATGTTCTTTCCTGATGTATAAAAACCTTTTACCATGTTAAACTGAAACGATTCTATAACTTCCATCTCCAGGTCGCTCTCGCACGCCCCTCTTTTTATGGCTTTTTCCGTTAAAAGCCGGAAAGATGTTTTAACCGCGTCCGTCATCGAAAAGTCTGCCGCAATTTTTTCCCTGAAGCCTTCTTCGGCGGATAAAGCAAAGCCAAGCTCGGTATCGGCAATGAGCGCCACTTCGCACGTGGTTCTTGCTATTGCCGCGCCTATGGCATTGGCGACATTCCATCGCGGCACGACTCCAACCCTGCAACCGGAAAGCTCTTCGATTCTTCCGGCAAAATAGGGGGCCGGCCCTCCGATCAGCAGAATCTTTCCGGGGTTTATCTTATACTCCTCCATAACCTCATGGATCGTATAAACCGGCTTACTGTTGATCCTTGATATCATTTCTTTTACTTCAAAGAGAATCGCTTCACAGGCATTATCAAAAATATTCAATGCAGCCTCTTCGGTCGGGATACCGAGCGAAAGAGCGACCGATTCTATACCCTTAAAAGATTTATCCTTGTCGCAGTCCCTTATTTTCCCAAGCACAACAAGAGCGTCTGTTACTGTCGGAACAGAGCCTCCGTAGGCCATGGCAGGACCGGCTCTTTGCGGGCCGACCTTAAGCTTTCTGTTTTCATCCACACTTACCGAACTGTCCCCGCCTATTGCAATGGAATTAGTTTCGAGCGAGCGGATAAGAGTTTTATAGGCGCCGAGGTTTATTCCTACCGGATTTAACACCGGAACATGGTTAATGAGGACTGCGATGTCTGTGGTTGTCCCGCCTATATCAAGAACTATACACTCCTCGATATCGGGAGCAAACGGCATTGCTCCCATGACGCTAGCCGCAGGGCCGGAGAATATAGCCTGCCCCGGAAAATCAGTTGAGGCATCAAGGCTCGTCGTGCCTCCATCGGCTTTAAGAATATACATCGGGATATCAAGCCCTTTTTTCTGAAGAGATTTTTTAACCGCGTCGAAAAAACTTTTATGGATGGGGTAAGCGGCTGCGTTAATGTACGTGGTTGCTATTCGTCTCGGGAAATTAAGGCTTCCTGAAATCCTGTGACCTGTAAAAATTTTATCAAAAAAATTTCCGAGGATCCTTGCAATATTCTGCTCATGTGATGGGTTCCGGACTGAAAACTTGCCGACCACTCCGACGTATCTGATCCCCTCCTTTTTCAAGTCCCATGCAATTTTTTCAATTTCATTCCGGTCAATGGGTTCAATTTCCCTTCCCCTGTGATCAATAGAGCCGGAAACAGGATAGTAAAAACGGTTCGTCCGGTAATATTCCGGATCAATACCGGGCCCGGAAGATACTATCATTCCGACTTCAGGTATTTTATTCTGAACAATGGCATTTGTAATAAGGGTTGTGCTGAGGACAATACGGTCAATTGTTGACGGGTCAATATTATATGTAATTTTTTCAAGGCCGGTGAGGACGGAATTGAAGAGATCGGATTCGTCTGTAGGAACTTTTATCTCCCTTTCGATCCCGTTCTTTCCGAGAAGGACAACGTCAGTATGCGTTCCTCCGACATCCAGACCAATTATCATTGCACTATCCTGGTAGATCCGCTGATTTTCACGAGAAAGAGTCATCAATTATGGATATAAGCTAACGGAAATAATAATAATTGTCAACAATGATGACTTCGCAAAAAGTCCGGATTTTCACGGGAGTGACGGGATTTAAGACTTTTTACGAAGCCGTCAAAGTTATTTTAATATTATGCTCCTGACGGCATCGACCACCATTTTGACCGTTATATCTTTCATGCATTTTGTATCGCCGCATTCTTTCTTAAAGCACGGGCTGCAATCAATGCCGCTTCTTATTACTCTGTGGCCGGTTCCATAAGGGCCGGTGCGCAATGGGGCGGTCGGGCCGAAAAGGGCAACAACCCTGCATCCCATTGCTGCGGCTATGTGCATCGGTCCTGTATCGGTGCAGACAAGGGTCGAACACCTCGAATAGAGATAAGCGAGTTCCTTCAGGCTGGTGCGGCCCGCAAGATTTACCGGCCCGGCTGCATTCCCCGTATGTTTTATCATTTCGTCAATTATTGCCCGGTCCTGACTGCTTCCTGTAAATACTATCCGGCAGTTTAAATCTTTCTGAAGTCCTAAAGCAAGTTCTGAAAATTTATCCGGATCCCAGAGCTTTGTTTTCCATTTTGCCATCGGATTTATGGCAATGATAATGTTATTTTCCGTATCCTGACCGAGTACGCCGTCTGCCAGTTTTTTATCCTGTTCAGAAACAGGAATTTCTCCTTTAAACCTGACGGTTTTGCAATCAAGATATGCCGCGACCTTCAGATAGCGGTCTATCGCATGCTGGTCATAGTCAACAGGAACAGCCGGCTCTTTTAAGAAAAAAGAGGCTCCTTCTCTTCCCCCGCTCATGCCTATTTTCCTTTTCCCACTTGAAAGGGCAGTTAAAAAACCGCTCCTGAAAAGGCCCTGCAGGTCAACAACAATATCGTATGAAGAGCTTCTAAGTTCTTTATAAAAACCGACGGCTTCCGAAAATACCTTCATAAATTTCAAGGGATTGAGAATATCTTTCTCCCAAGTTTTTCTTTTTGAAATTATAACGCGGTTAATTACCGGATGCCCCGATATTGCCTGTGAAGCCTCTTCTTCGATCAACCAGTCTATTCTTGAATCAGGGTAGCTGATTTTCAGAACTTCAAGAAAAGGAAGCGCGTGAACAACGTCGCCTATCGAGCTCAATTTTATTATCAATATATTATTAAATATTGTCATTTATCCGGATCATTTCTGTTTTGCTTCAATTTTTCCATCTCATTCCATACTTCTTCGGTTTCAATTGAAAGCATGCACTTAAAATCGGTCGGGCATTCCGGTTTAAGACACGGGGAACAATCGATGTCGTGTTTTATTATCCTTGTCGTTGCCCCGCGGGGACCTGTTGCCACATGATCGGTCGAGCCGAAGATCGCAAGGGTCGGAACACCAAGGGCGGCAGCAATATGCATGAGTCCCGAATCGTTTGTTACGAACATATTGCATCTGCCGATAATCCCCATTGCTTCACCAAGTGAGGTTGTGCCGCAGAAATCAATCGGCTTATGACGCATCAGGCCGGTCATTGACGTTCCGATCTCTTTTTCTTTTTTACTCCCCATTATGATTACTTTTGCATTCCACTTTCCGGCTGCCAGGTCTCCGATTTTTGCAAAGCGCTCAGCCGGCCACCGCTTTGCATTCCCGAAAATGGCTCCGGGGCTTAAACCAAGTAAAAAATCATCTTCGCTTATGCCATTTTGCATTAGGAGGTTTCCTGCCTTAATAAAATCGTTTTTTGCTATATGAAGAACGGGGTTCCGGCTTTCGGCTTTCAGACCGGCAGCTTTTAAAATCGACAGGTAATATTCGACCTGGTGAACCGCAAATAGCTCATTTGTCCTTTTTATTCCGTGGGTCAGCAAAAACCCGCGCCCATCCGAATCAAATCCGAGCCTTGACTTCACTCCGCCAAGATATGCAAGAAGTGCCGCTTCAAATGCATTCTGGAAAAGAATTGCGAGGTCATATCTGTTTGCCCGGATAACGTGAATAAGACGGCGAATTTCAGAGAGATTTTTTATCAATGCCTCATGTTTGCGGTAGATAAGAAGATCGTTTACCGCGGGATGGTTTTCAAAGACCGGCGCAACCCACGGCCGTGCAAGAACGGTAATCGAGGCAGACGGAAAATTCTCTCTGACCGCTTCAAGCGCCGGAAGCGTCATTACCGCATCTCCTACCCAGTTCGTTGCTCGAATCAATATATTGTTTATGTTTGATTTTTCAAGCGGTTTGGTTAACATTTTTATACAGTACCAATCTTCG
>JAUYEO010000191.1 GCA_030689795.1 Desulfobacterales bacterium
CTTCTTTTCTTTTTAAAAGAGGAATACGGCAATAAAGTAAAATTTGTCGAAGAAGAAAGTGATAAGCTGGTCAACGCTGTAAATACGAAGTGGTATAAAGATATCAAAGCGGCGACGACGCCGGGTGACTACTTGAGAATTTATCGGGAACGAAACGGATTAACGCAAACGAAGCTTGGAGAAATATCCGGTGGAGTTCCGCGACAGCATATCTCCAACATGGAAAACGGGCTGCGACCAATTAGCCTGAAGACGGCGCGTAAATTTGCCGATATCTTTAATGTTTCTTTCGAAATATTTCTTGGCCGCAGATAACGCGACTAAAATGATAAGAATTTGCTTTTCGCAGCTTGATATATCGCATTAATCGGCTTGTATATCAACTTTGAACGGGTACTTTGGTATGCTTGTGGTTTTTGTATGTATTTTCAGGTAAAAACAATCTTATCCCCCTTAACATCCGCCTTTACAGAGCCGCCATCACGGATTGCACCTTTCAGAATCTCCATGGAGAGAGGATTCTCTATGTATCTTTGAATTGCGCGCTTTAACGGACGCGCTCCGTAAACCGGGTCATATCCCTCATTAACGATCAGATTTACCGCATCATCCGACAGGAGAAGTTCGATATTCCTTTCAGCAAGCCTTGCCTGAAGCCTTTTAATCTGGATTCCCACTATTTCGCCGATCTGCCCGGTTGTAAGATTATGGAAAATAATCGTTTCATCTATCCTGTTCAAAAACTCGGGCTTGAAGCTTGCCTTTAAAGCCTCCGTAACACGGGATTCCATCTCTTCACGCCTTGAAGCACCGAGTTCCTGTATCCACCGGCTTCCGACATTAGAGGTCATGATAATAATTGTGTTTTTAAAATCAACAGTCCGCCCATGCCCGTCTGTCATTCTGCCGTCATCCAGAATCTGCAGAAGAACGTTAAAAACCTCGGGGTGAGCTTTTTCTATCTCGTCAAACAGAACAACCGAGTAAGGCCTTCTCCTCACAGCCTCGGTAAGATATCCCCCTTCATCATATCCGACATAACCGGGGGGCGCGCCGATAAGCCTAGATACAGCATGTTTTTCCATGTATTCCGACATGTCGATTCTTACCATCGCCTGTTCACTGTCGAAAATAAACTCGGCAAGAGCTTTGGCAAGTTCCGTTTTTCCGACTCCCGTAGGCCCCATGAAAATAAAGGAGCCTATCGGCCTGTTCGGGTCCTGCAACCCTGACCGGGCTCTCCGGACCGCATTTGAAACGGCCTCTATCGCTTCATGCTGGCCGATTACTCTTTTTCCGAGCCTTTCTTCCATCCTTACAAGTTTTTCTTTTTCCCCTTCAAGCATTTTCCGGACAGGGATTCCTGTCCACCTCGATACAACATCGGCTATATCTTCATCATCAACCTCTTCTTTGAGCATCTTTCTCTCCTGCTGCAATCCGGACAGGTTTTTATTGGCATCGTCAAGACGCTTTCTCAAATCAGAGGCCTTTCCGTATCTTATCTCCGCAACTTTTGCCAGGTTGCCCTCTCTTTCGGCCTGCTGTTCTTCAGTGCCCAGATGCTCTGTCTCTTCCTTTATCTTTCTTATAACCTGTATCAGTTCCTTTTCTTTCTGCCAGTGCGCTTTCATTTCATCAATCTCACTGTGCATCGCCGACAGTTCGGATTCCAGTTTTAAAAGACGCTCCCTGGATGCCTGATCCGTCTCTTTCTTTAAAGCCACACACTCTATTTCAGCCTGGGTTATTCTGCGCTGAATCTCATCTATTTCCGCAGGCATGCTGTCAATTTCGATTCTTAATTTAGATGCGCACTCATCGATCAGGTCTATCGCCTTATCAGGAAGAAACCGGTCGGAAATATAGCGGTGTGAAAGAGTTGCAGCGGCAACTATCGCCGAATCCTTTATTCTCACTCCATGATGCACCTCATATTTTTCCTTTAACCCGCGAAGAATCGAAATGGTGTCTTCAACCGTAGGCTCGTTTACCATCACCGGCTGAAACCTTCTTTCAAGAGCGGCATCTTTTTCAATATATTTTCTGTATTCATTCAATGTTGTCGCTCCGACACATCGAAGCGTTCCTCTTGCAAGAGCCGGCTTTAACATGTTTGACGCATCCATCGCACCTTCGGCAGCTCCGGCTCCGACAAGAGTATGCAGCTCGTCTATAAAGAGAATTATCTCTCCTTCCGCCTTTTCAACCTCCTTTAAAACGGCTTTCAGACGGTCTTCGAATTCACCCCTGTATTTTGCGCCCGCAATCAGAGCTCCCATATCGAGAGCGACAAGCCGCCTGTTTTTCAGGCTCTCGGAAACATCCCCCGCCGTAATCCGCCGAGCAAGTCCCTCGACAATGGCCGTTTTTCCGACTCCCGGCTCACCTATAAGAACAGGATTATTTTTTGTTCTTCTTGAAAGAACCTGGACGATACGCCTTATCTCATCATCCCTTCCTATTACAGGATCCAGTTTTCCGAGCCTTGCAAGGTCTGTAAGATCCCGGCTGTATTTATTCAAAGCCTGATATTTTTCCTCAGGATTCTGGTCTGTTATCCTCTGAGTCCCACGGACATCCATGAGAACTTTCAGAATCGATTCCCTCGTAATATTATGTCGTTTCAGAATTTTTGATGCTTCGCCTGCATGGTCATCTGAAATTGCAAGAAGAATATGTTCGGTGCTCACATATTCATCCTTCATCTTTGAGGCTTCGGAAAACGCCGAGTCAAGCACGCTTTTCGTCCGCAAAGATATGCTTGTTTCGCCCGCGCCTCTCACCTTCGGCAACCTGTCGATTGAAAGAGCAATCTCTTTTGCCACAGAGTCTGAAGAAGCGCCGAGCTTGTTAAGCATGGCTCTTACTATCCCTTCCTGCTCGCTGAGCATTGCGGAAATGAGATGTTCCGGTTCTATCTGCTGGTTATTATTCAAAGAAGCCATTGAATGCGCATTCTGGATGACCTCCTGTGCTTTTATCGTAAATTTATCAAAACGCATAAATGCCTCCTGATTTGATGATTCATTTTCGAGACCTTTGCATAACGCCCCCTTTTGACCGATTTGTTTAAAGACTTGGTTTCTGGTCTCTGGTTTGTAGTTTCTGGTTTTTTTTAACCAGGAACCAGTAACTATAAACCATGAACATAAGCCTTAATTATCGCCTTCTTTGAACTTGGGCAAAATTGGACATTCTTCAAAGGTCTCGTTTTGGCTGCACGAGATTCTTAAACAAAAGAATAAACACGGAAAAGACTATGTCGATCGGAAGGATCTGTTATATAAGAATTTGGGTTATCTTTTGTTTTGCATTTTTCTTTTCAAGCAAAGCCGCGTGTGCTGCAGCAAGTCGCGCAACCGGAACCCTGAAAGGGGAACACGACACATAGGTTAACCCAAGCTCATGGCATATTAAAATGGATTTGGGATCCCCTCCATGCTCGCCGCAAATTCCGCATTCAAGATCAGGTTTAACGGATCGTCCTCTTTTTATTGCAATCTCCATCAATGCGCCTACGCCGTCCCTGTCAATTGTGGCGAACGGATTGTCCGGGAGAATACCTGAACCGAGATACTCAACTAAAAATCCGGACTCGGCATCATCTCTCGATATTCCGTAAGTTGTCTGGGTAAGGTCGTTTGTTCCGAATGAGAAGAAAGAGGCATGCTCAGCAATCTTATCGGCAGTCATAGCTGCGCGCGGAAGCTCGATCATGGTTCCGAATTTGTAATCAATATCCATATCATTTTCATCCATGACTTTTACCGCTTCAGCCTCAAGTGTTGCGCGCTGTACTATAAGCTCATTAACATGGCATGTAAGCGGTATCATAATTTTCGGAAATACCTTTATGCCTTCTCTGGCAACAATACATGCCGCCTCGAAAACAGCCCGCACCTGCATTTTGGTGAGATCCGGAATATGTATTCCAAGCCGGACGCCTCTCATGCCGAGCATAGGATTATATTCATGCAGGCTTTCGACCCGTTTCAGGACATTCTCCTTTACTTTGATCTTCTGCAGGAGTTCGTCGATTTCGGAAAGATTACCGGCATTCTTTATCCGGATCTTCAAATCGGACAACTCCCTCATCAGCTCAACATGATTCGGCAGAAATTCATGCAGCGGCGGATCAAGCAGGCGGATAATAACCGGAAGGCCGTCCATAACACGGAACAGCCCCGCAAAATCCTCCCGCTGAAAAGGTAGAATGGCATTGATTGCTTCGCGCCGTTCGATAGGAAAATCGGTCATGATCATTTTCTGAATAAAAGGCAGGCGCTCCGGTTCAAAGAACATATGCTCGGAACGGCAAAGCCCTATACCTTCCGCACCGTAATCACGGGCGCGCTTTGCATCTCGAGGATAATCGGCGTTCGCCCAGACCCCAAGCCTCCTGAATCCGTCTGCCCATGAAAGCAGTTTTATAAGCCAGGGATCCTTTATATCCGGGATAGTCGTCGAAAGTTTATCGAGATATACTTCACCGGTTGTGCCGTCAATTGATATCCAGTCCCCTTCATGTATTATTTTATCCTTTACACTCATCCTGCGCCGGCCAAGGTCTATCATGAGTGAAGATACACCGACAACCGCCGGCTTCCCGAACTGGCGGGCAACAAGAGCCGCGTGGCTTGTCCGGCCGCCGCGTGTGGTCAAAATACCTTTTGCAGCAAGCATTCCGTGAACATCGTCCGGACGGGTTTCGGGACGAACCATGATAACCTGTTTGCCCTCTTCCCTTGCCCATGTTTCGGCCCGGTCGGCATCGAAAGCTACAACGCCTACTGCAGCCCCGGGAGAGACATTGAGCCCGGTTGCCAGCAATTTGCCTTCAGCTCTGGCGGCTTCAGCCGCTTTTCTGTCAAACTGGGGATGGAGAAAGAAATCAACCTGCTCCGGAGAAACCCGAAGAACAGCTTCTTCAAGCGTGATAAGCCCCTCATCGGCCATATCCACGGCAATCCTCACGGCGGCCTGGGCGGTTCGCTTTCCGTCCCTTGTCTGAAGCATCCAGAGTTTGCCTTTTTCCACCGTGAACTCCATATCCTGCATGTCGCGGTAGTGTTTTTCAAGCCGGTTCGCCACTTCCTCAAATTCAAGGTAAGCAGCGGGCATCTCCGCTTTCATTTCCGAGAGATCCCTGGTCAGCCGGATACCGGCAACAACATCTTCCCCCTGGGCATTTATCAGATAATCTCCTTCGATCTGCTTTTCCCCGGTAGAACCGTTGCGGGTCATTGCGACTCCGGTTGCGCTGTCATTTCCCATGTTTCCAAAAACCATGGTCACTATACTTACCGCAGTCCCGAGATCATGTGAAATGCCTGCCGCATTACGGTAATCGACAGCCCTCTTCCCGTTCCAGCTCTTGAAAACGGCTTCGGTTGCAAGGCTCAGCTGCTCATACGGATCCGTTGGAAAATCTCTTTGCGCCTGCCTTCTGAAAATTCTTTTAAAATCTTTAGTCACGGTCTTCCATGCATCGGCTGAAAGCTCGGCATCGTTTGCGACTTTTGCCGCCGCCCTTGCGGCGGAAATAACTTCTTCGAATTTTTCATCGGGTATTCCCATTACAACGCTTCCGAACATCTGCACGAGGCGGCGATACGAGTCATATACAAATCGTTCATCCTCTATGTGCCCCGCCAAACCTTTTGCAGTTTCATCGTTGAGACCGATATTGAGTACGGTATCCATCATGCCGGGCATTGAGAATTTTGCGCCCGACCGGCAGGAAACAAGCAGAGGATTAAGCGGATCTCCGAATTTTTTTCCTGTTGCAAGCTCTATCGTTTTCAGAGCCTCTTTTTCCTGCTCCCACATCCCATTCGGAAAAACACACCCTTCCGCCAGATATGCATTACAAGCCTCGGTCGTCACTGAAAAACCGGGTGGTACAGGAACTCCTATACGGGCCATTTCAGCAAGATTCGCGCCTTTACCTCCGAGCAATCCCCTTACGTCATCCCAGCTTCCGCCGACATACGCCTCTGCAAGATCAACTTCATTAAACAGGTATACCCACTTTTTGGACATTTTGATCACCTCAGTTGTTTTTCATATCGTTTTAATCCGGCTATTCCGGCATCTCACGCCTTCCGCCTCTCTTCCCCGCAATACGGGCAAAAAATGAAATCCCCCTTTAAATTTTTCCCGCAACTGCGACACAGAGCTTCCTTACCACCTTGAAAAGATTCACGCCCGTATCCGAATTCTTTTACTTCCTGCTCGCATTTGTCGCACATTACAAACGTTTCGCCCTTTTTTACCCTGAAGAGCGGAATAAAAAAGAGGCTGAAATAGTGGTCTGTGCGCTTGTAATGTGCCCGGGCCAGACCGCAAACGGGGCATAGCTGAGGTTTCTTGTCGACAAGAGTTGTTTTCGGGGAAATTCCTGCTATAAGAAACATCGCTTAAAATGCCCTTGGCTTGCATATAATTTCCCGGATTCGCATATTAAACAGGTCCGACTGGTTTGCCGGCTTGAGTACCAGAGCAGAGTCAGCTCCCTTGTTGGTTCCCCCGACAGCAATTATGTCTTCCCCGGAGAGAGCTCCCGCATCAGCCGCCATAATCGATATTTCAACGGCGACTTTTACGCCCTGCCCGAAGAGCCTCAGGGTCTCGGCGATAAGAAGAGCGGGATAAAGACCGCCGAACTTTTTGGCAATCGACCTCTCTACTCCCGATAAGGCATGTGTTGCCGAAACGACAACAGCGCCATTATCCTCAAGATATTTTCTTGCAGAATCGGGCATCACAACCTTAAAAGGTTCTATAAAACCACAATGATAGGTAACAACAACAACTTTAAACCCTTTAAATATCTCAAGAGCTTTTTTCGCGGTATCCCCTTTGGAAGATGCGACGGCTACCTCTTTTATCCCTAAAGCTTTTCCTCGCTCATATGCAAGCTTCAGAGTCTTCCCCGTATTAATTTTTCCCGGTTTATCAAAATACATGTTGACCTCCTGTGTAACATATTGTTGAACATATATTAATATTAGCTTGTTCAGTCAATATCTTGTTTTTATCCAGTTTATTTTTTATGGAGGTTTATATGGACGAAAATCAGCTTGAACTACTTGATATCTTAAAAGATATCTTAAAAGTAAATTCAATAATAGCAACCGAACTGATACAGCTTGTTGAAAATTCAAGCGCGCAGTTAAGAGGAGAAATACCCGGTTCGTGCAAAACGGCGCACATGGAGTTAAGAAAAGATATTGTTAGCATCGCTGAAAAATGGAATGAAGGGTGCGAGGTTCTTCGCTCCCATAATATCAGACACGAATGACGGCAAAGTAAAAAGTTGTTCTCACACAAAGAAAAACCTGAATGTTTTCAACACGCAACTCTTTGTGCCTTTGTGTCTTTGTGGCAACAACTGACTTTTTACAGGTGCATAACAATTAGCTGTTGCAGGAAAGGAGACTTAAGGGTGATCATAGATTTTCATACGCATATTTTTCCGGCAAAGGTATCCG
>JAUYEO010000201.1 GCA_030689795.1 Desulfobacterales bacterium
TCGGCAAATCCGGCAATGCAGTCAAGGCCGGCGATAAATCCGGCTGCATGCTGAATGGCCGGATTATGTTTTGCGGCATTTTCCCTTATCCCGCAAAACAGCTCGTATTCAAGAGCGTTTTTTCTCTCCCCGGAGCTTAAAACATCCATTTCATACTGCTTAAGTTCATCCGTAATGTACCGCTCCGCATTAACAAGGGTCTGCTTCCTGATGTAACGGGGCGGAACAAGTTTTGCCTGTGATTTTGGAACCTCTATGTAATATCCGAAAACCTTGTTATACCTGACCTTCAGGAAATTAATTTTCGTCTCTTCCCTCTCCCTCGCTTCAAGCTCCGCAAGAAGGCTCCTTCCTTCTTTCCCTGATCTGATAAGGTTATCGAGCTCAGCGTTATAACCGCTTTTAATCAATCCGCCTTCGTTTATCACAGGCGGGGCATCTTCCCTTACCGCCTTATCAATGAGATCCGCAAGGAGAGACAACTCCTCCAGATCCGGATTCCATTTAAAGAAACCGGCCTTAAAATGCAGAATGCCGGCTCTTATTGAAGGAAGGGCAAAAAGTGAATTTTTAAGAGCGACAAGATCCCTTGCATTGGAATGCCCCATTACTATTTTACTGCCGAGGCGCTCCAGATCGTAAACGGATTTCAGACTTTCCCTTATGCTTCTTCTTGCCTGCACGTCGTTTTTTGCCTCGTCAACAGCATCAAGCCGGGAAATTATCTCATCCCTGTCGAGAAGCGGATATCCAAGCCATCTTCTCATGAGCCTTCCGCCCATCGGTGTAATCGTTCGGTCGAGAACAGCAAGAAGGGTTCCCTGCCTTGAACCTGTCCGTAAATTTTTCAGTATTTCAAGATTCCTGCAGCTTGTTTCATCTATAAGAAGGTATTTGTCGATGGTATATGTTTCTATCGATAAAAAATGCTCCGCGCTTTGCTTCTGAGTTTCGCGCAGATAAAATACCAGAGCCCCTGCAGCACAAACCCCTGCCTTCATATCTTCGCATCCGAAACCCTCAAGTGATACGGTTTTAAACAACCCGGTAAGCCTTTCCCTGCATCTTTTATGCTCAAAGTTTACGTCATCCAGATATGTTATGGCCTTCCCTTTCAGGGCATCGGCTATCCCGGAAAAGAAGGAATCGCTTTTTGACGATTCGGGCAAAAGAATCTCGCTCGGAGCAATTCTCAAAATCTCTTCAGAAAGTTCCGATGATCCGGCAGTCTCGGTCAGCCTGAACAATCCTGTTGAAACATCGAGGCAGGAAAGGCCCGCGCGATTCAAATGCCGGGCTATTGAAAGGATATAATTGTTTGATTTTTCGTCGAGGAGTTCATCTTCAATAATCATTCCGGGAGTAATAACCCGCACAACATCCCGGTTGACAAGGCCCTTTGCTTCGGCCGGATCTTCTTTCTGATCGCAAATTGCCACTTTAAAGCCGTTATTTATCAGTTTTGCAATATAGCCTTTTACCGCCCTGTGTGGAACTCCGCACATGGGGACAGGGAATTCATCTTTCTTGTTTCTTGAGGTCAGGGTGATTTCAAGAATCCGGGATGCAATCTCAGCATCCTCAAAGAACATCTCGTAGAAATCACCCATTCTGTACAAAAGAATCGCATCGGGGTATCTGCTTTTAATCGAGAGATACTGCTTCATCATGGGGGTGGTGTTTGGATGAGGGTTCAAATCTATTCTTTTTGTTCGGAAGAGAACTTTTTTTTGAGTGAAATAACTTCACTTTTGAGTTCCGCTATCTTCTCAATATTTGAATCTATGGTATAATTTAAGCCCTTGATTTCTCCGTTAAGCCTGAAGCGTTCAAAGAGGGCGAAGACATATGAAACAAGAAGACCGGCAAAAAAGCTGATGAGCAATATGATGCCCGTCGGCAATTCAGGAGTGCTGTACGTCTTTATGAAAAAAAGATTTAAGCTGAAACTTTTTTTTGCCAGAAGAAAATCCATGTTCTGCAAAACGAAAAGTCCGATGATTCCGGCAATAATCAAAATAAGAATAAATTTGAGTTTATTCATCTTTAACTCCGTTTTTTAAGGCTTAAAACTTTAATTTTTAAAGATTCCCCCCCGCAAGTCCGCCGCGGCGGACCTTCGGCGGTGATTGCGCTCGCTATTTCGGTTCAAAGTGCGGTTTTAAATTGTTGTATGTCGCCTTCAAATGCTCCGGAATAACCCGGAGATCGGCAAATACGGCAAGAGCGTTCGTATCGCCGAACCATCTGGGCACTATATGAAAGTGAAGATGCTCTTCAATTCCCGCACCGGCGACTTTTCCAAGATTCAACCCTACATTGAATCCGTCGGGCTTCATGACAAGCTTCAATATACCGATGGATTTTTCAACCAGCTCCAGCAAATCCACCTTTTCATTTTTGCCCAGCCCGCTTAAAGTCGAAAGATGCCTTACCGGCGCAATAAGAAGATGTCCGTTGATATAGGGAAACTTGTTCATCACAACCATGCTCAGTTCACCTTTGAACAGAGTCAGGTCGTCGTTTTTAGATAAAGCATTGCAGAAAATGCATCCTTCATCTTTTTTGTCCAGAATATACTCAATACGCCACGGCGCCCACATCGTCTTCATATCAGATACTGCTCCATCTGACGGCTTCGTAAAAAATCATTCTGCGGTGTTGCGCTTCATCTTTCGTCATTACAGCGTACTAATATGTACGCTTCATTCCTCAAGATTCGCGCGCCTTGCATAATGAACTTTTTACTTTGCCGTCTGAACTTTGCTTTTTTTACGAACACAACAACTTTGACGGCTTCAAGTAAACTCAATTAGTTAAAATCTTAACCTCATAATTCTCAAAACTCAACTCTTTTTTCTTCAGAGAGAAACGACCTCCACATCTCCCCAGAATCCGGCATTCTCCCCGATTATAACAACGATTCCCATCACACCTTCAATCGTTTTTCCGAAGTCAATGGCATCCTGGATATCTTTTTTCCCCTTTACCCGGTTTCCTACGGCAGTTGCCGCAGCATCCGCAAGCGGGCATGAACCCGATACAATGCACACTGCATCGGCCTTGCCGAAGCTGAGCGAGTGTCCCACGGTTCCGGATGAGGTGCATACGGCTACAGGTTTGTCACGGGAGTCAATACGCAAACCCATCTTAAGGCTTAAGGAAGAACCGGCGGCATATACGCCGACAGTAAGTAACCTGTTTGTTTTAAAAAAGATATCACCCCCGTTTTCAACCACAACTTCGTCCGTATACGACAGAAGGTCCATACCGACAAATTCCGCTACAGCGCCTGCTACTGCAGCCATCGGACCAACCCCGGCTTTATTGCCGGCATGTATCATGCCTGCTACTATCTGCGGGGCAAAATCGTCAAGATGCCAGGGGACAAGCGTCTTTAGAAATTCAGGATAGATGGCGATATATTTTTCTATAAAACCCCTGTGTTTCAGAATCAGGTCACGCGTAACTTTTTGAAGCGGCCTTGAGGCATGAACCTGCAGATCCGTCTCCTGCACAATGACATTAAACGGTACCAGATCGTCAATGCCGACAGAATTCCGGTAAGTTCTCTTCTCATATCCCTTATCACCCATAAAATCTTTTTATTTTCCCCTGTTGCCGTATTGAGAGCTTTGCATAACTATCTTAATGGGTTGGCACCCTCAGATGTTAGTTATGCAAAGGTTTCGTATTGATATCAATCAGCCTGTTACAGTAACAGGCCTCAATTTTTCGGGACACTGGCTCAAAAAATACCTGTCGGTCATCCCTGCTATAAAATCCCTTACTATCTCCTCTTTTCTGTGATTTTCAGTATAATCTCCGGAAATCTCTTTCAGGAAACTTGTAAAGATAACTGATTCCATCATTTCTTTCTCTATATCGGAAAGATATCTTTCAAAAAGAATCCTGAAAAGTTTCCTTATTACGGATGTATGTTTTTTAATTTCAGGATTCAGATAAATCCTCTCCAGATTAAATGCTTTCAGGCACTTTAACGCTTCCGAAACTTCAGGACTGAAAGCTATATGAATATTCTGAAAACTGTTTTTAATTATATCCGTTACCAGGTTGTATATTATGGTCCCGTTGGTATTTCCGAGCACCTTAACGGCTTCTTCCGGGAGATCGGTTCTTTTTATCACATTAAGCCTTATGGCATCTTCAATATCACGACCGATATAGCTTATCGTATCCGCCATGCGTACAACACATCCTTCAAGCGTCATGGGAATAAGTTTTATGCCGGGATCGTTTTTTTTCATGACGATTTCCTGCCCGAGTTTTTCAAACGTCTTACCTCTTTCAGGCTGCAGGCTCCGGTTGTGGATTTCACCGTCATGGCACAAAATTCCGTCAAGGGTCTGTAATGAAAGATTCCATCCCTTTCCTTTCCGCTCTACTTTGTCAAGAAACTGGACACTTTGAACATTATGGAGGAAAAATCCGATTCCGCTCTCACTGCAAAGCTCCGACAGGAATCTTTCGCCGTCATGCCCGAAGGGGGTATGGCCGATATCATGGCCGAGAGAGATGGCTTCTATCAGATCCTCATTCAATCCGAGGAAACGGCCTATTGTTCTTGCTATCTTCGAAACAAGTTGAACATGAAGTACCCTGTGTGTTACATGATCATTCTTGATCAGATAAAAAACCTGCGTCTTGTCAATGTACCTTGTATATGCAAGCGAATATAGTATCCGGTCGACATCGAGAGAAAATTCCTGACGGTACCCGAGATCCCTTTTCTCCTCATATTCACGGCGCATGCAACCTGAGCTTAAAACCGCAAGGGGAGAAAAATTCTCTTCTTCTCTTTTGTTCAAAGCCATTTTTATCAAATCGAGAGCGCTTTCTTCATATTTCGCCATTTTCAATCATCTTCTCCATAAGTTTTATATAATCTATCCCGGCCGCCCTGAAACCTTCCTTCCCGTATTTCATGTTGGCTTCAATAACATAAAACTTCCCGTTATGTTCGCATATATCAATCCCGACATCATCCCATCCGCATGAAAGAGCCGTATAAACGGCAAGATCAACGGCGCCCTGCGGAACCGAATCAAGCTTTATTCTTCCACCGGCCGCAACATTGCACTTAAATTCACCCTCTCCGGCAATGCGCCAGTATGCGTGAACAGCTTTCCTTCCAATAACGACGACACGCAAGTCACGGCCGACAGGGAGATACTCCTGAATGTAAGCGGTTTTTGTGAGCAGGCAGTACTCTTCAAGCTCATCTTTATTTCCGATAAGAAAAACGCCTCTCCCCATTGACGACCCTCTCGGAATCTTTCCGATAAAAGGGAATTTGAAATATTTTAAAATGTTTTTTTTCTGCCTTGTTCCGAAAAAAGACCTTGTAACCGGATGAGGAATGCCTGCGAGCTGAAAAAGAGCCGTCTGTTTTATCTTGTCCTGAACATATTTATACGTCTGTCGGCTCGGAAACGTCTTTTTACTCACAGAATCAAAGAGATCGGAATAAAAAGTGGAGGGATAGTATATCTTTCCGGCCTCTCTTATAAGAGCGGCTTCATCAGGAGAATAGTCGGAAAAATTAGGTTTGACACCCAGAGTGACGACATTTTTGCAATCTTTAAGCCTTGATTCCAATGCAATAACAGGCATTATACACCGTCCTTCGTCCCCCGGTTTCATGGCATATGGTTCTTCGTTCGTGGATCGTTTTACGCCTCGCTACCCCTGCTATTCACTATCCGCCATTCACTATTCACTGTTCTTTTCCGGAGGATTCAATATAAAAGCCGACCGGGATACCGGCACATCCGCCCAGTACCTCTCGATATCTATCATCAGATAATCGCCGGCATCATTTGAAACGACAAGCCTCGAGGGAATATGATATTCTTCTACCTTCTTTTCCCCCTCAAAAGCCGCCCTGTAAACGAGATCTCCCCCCGTGCCGAATATCTCAACCCCTGCGACATCCTGACAATCCCTGCCAAAATATATTTTCTCGGCAATTCCGGTCCATTTTTTCTTTAAAACAAGAATGCACCTTCCGTTTTCAGCACCGGCAACAGCCGCTGAATCGAATTCATAAACAGGCACTCTTCCGGACAGAAGCAGAATAACATCTTTTATCTTAACCGGCACAGAGATAAAGTCTTCCAGGCCGGCATTATCCGAATGTTTTTTATAAAATGTATTATCGGCATGTGAAACAAAATAGATCCATTCCCCGTCGGCAGCAAGGCTTGCTATGGGCCGGCCCAGGATATCGCGCAATACCAGGGAAATTTTATTCTTATTCTCCGCAACCCATGCAATATCTGCCGAAATTAACTCCCTGTTTTTGCCGGAAAAAGTCATGCGCCCGGTCCCTTTAAATGTTTTTATATTACGGTTTTTGTCCTTGAGCGCAGATAAAAGCCTCCCCGCCTCCGGTTCGAAGGAATCAGGGGTTTGAACAGGGCCAAAAATATTTATTGTTATTTTATCCGAAAAGCCGGCACAGGACGAGATATACAGAACTGAACACAGTAGAAGGAAAATACGAACGGATCTATTCATATCATATCAGCGACCTTCCCCCGTGATTTCCCGAATCTTTGTTTTTATTAGATTCTGATCCTCTTTCTTATACCGGAGCGAACGGCTGTATGCTTCCAGGGCATTTTTACTGTCTTTCATCTTCATGTAGGCATCCCCGAGATGTTCGAGGATAACCGGATCTTCAGGAATAAGACTTGCCGCTTTTTTCAATACCTCCACGGCCTTATCATAAAGACCCTTTTTGAAATATACCCATCCGAGGCTGTCTGTTATATACCCGTCGTCCGGTTTATATTTCAAAGCCTCCATAATCAGCTTTTCCGCCTCTTCAAGATTTTCCCCCATTTCAGCATAGGTATAACCGAGGTAATTCAGGGCATTTGCGTTTTTGGGATCTATCCGGATAACCGTTTTCATCTGTTCAAGAGTTTTCTCTTTTTTGCCCCACTTGTCATAAACAACTCCAAGGCGGAAATACAACCTGGAATCATCCTGATCAATTTCTACAGCCTTTAACAGGGCTTTCTCGGCATTTTCGTACTCTTCCAGCTCCTCGTGGAACAAGCCGAGATAGAACAGAAATTCCGGGTTATCAGGCTCCCTTTCAATCACATCCCTGATGAATATAATCGCTTCTTTCAGTTTTCCCTTGCTCTGGTAAATAAGAGAAACATGGACTGCCGCATCCGAATAGAACCTGGAATCGCTTTTCACTTTAAGGAAATGCGAAAGGGCCATATCCTCATTTTTTAATGCAAAAAAGGAAAGCCCTGCAATATGATTCAAATCCGAACTTGCCGGAGCCCCTTTCAGCATATCTTCCAGAATCAATAACGTATCGTTATATCTCTTCTGATCCAGATAAAACTGAATTACATTGACCACAACATCAAACTCGGAAAGGCTTCTTGCGCCGAGATTCCGCAAAATTTTTTCTCCATCCTGCGGCATATTGTTCTTTTTATAAAAATATCCAAGTTCGAGGGCAGCTCTTATGTTCTCGGGATTTTTCTTCAACATTTCATTTAATATCAGTATTATTTTATCCTTCTCCCCGCTTACCTTATAAAGATTTATCAGCTCGTACCTCGACTCATCCAGATTAGGCTTTAACTCAACAGCCTTTCTGTAATTTTTTTCGGCTTCAGCTGAATTGCCTTTCTGGGCGTTGATTTTTCCGAGATAGAAATATCCGAGATAATAATCCGGAAAGTTCTTTACGAGTTTTTCAAAAACCGAGACTGCCTTATCAAACTCACCCTCCTCCACATAGAGGCTCCCCAGGAGCAAATATATATTCTGCTGTTTTGGGCTCTCCGCGATTATCTTTTCATACGCCTTCCTCGCATCATCAACTTTTCTGAGGGAATGCTTTATTCTTCCGAACAGAATAAGAGCCCCGATGTTCTCAGGATCCTTCCTGAGCACTTCCTCAACCAAAGCCAGAGCCTTGTCATTCTCTTTTCTCTGCAGGTAAAGATTGACAAGCTCTCCTTTCAGGAAAACAGATTCCGGATCAAGCGCAACCGCACTCTCCATATATTCCACAGCCTTGTTGACATTTCCCCTGTTTTTTAAAATCTGGGATTCGGTAAAATAAAAGTAGCTGTTCTCAGGAAAAGATGCTCCGGTTTTATTTTTCCCGCCGGTAAAATGATTCAGAAAAGAAAACGAGCATCCCGGCAAAAACAACAGGAGAAAAGCGATTGAGATAAACCTTTCCGATTTGAATGACATTAGAAATATTTCCTTGTTTACTTGTCAACGTATGAGGCAAAGTCCGGCAGTTCTTCCCTGATGAACTCCCTCATCTTCGTAATAATATTCTTTTCAACCTGGCGCACACGTTCTCTTGATATGCCGTAACGGTCACCAATTTCCTGAAGGGTGGCAGGACTGTCTGAAAATATGCGAAGGTCGAATATCTCATTTTCCCTCTTTGTCATCAGTTTTCTGAACTCTTCTATCTTGCCGTGAATCAGGTTATCCATCTGCTTTTTCGAAACCTGCTCTTCGACCGATTCCGAATCATAACTGATAAATTCAATCTTTTCGGAATCCGAATCATCAGTCAGTGGAGCATCAAGGGAAACATCCCACCCGTCAAGCCTCTGATCCATATCAACGATTTCCTTCTCTGTAACTCCCAGCCGTTCGGATAAAAGCTTCGGTTTCGGATCAAAGCCCTGTTCAATAAGGCTCTGTTTTTCCTTCTTAAGTTTAAAAAAAAGCTTTCTCTGCCCCTGTGTTGTCCCAATTTTCACAAGGCGCCAGTTATCCATTATAAATTTCAGAATGTATGCCTTGATCCAGAAAGATGCGTAATATGAAAATTTTACGTTTTTATACGGATCGAATTTTCTGACAGCCTGCATAAGCCCGATATTGCCTTCCTGTATGAGATCCAGAAGGTTTTGCATCCAGACTCTCTGGAATTCAAGGGCTATCTTTACAACCAGCCTGAGGTTTGAAGTAACCATTTCATATGCGGCTTCCCTGTCGTCATGCTCAAAGATTTTTACGGCGAGCTCATGCTCCCTATCCCTTGAAAGCAGCTTATGCTTGCTTATTTCCATCAGGTAACGCTGCAGAGGATCATATTTAACAAGCGATTTTTCAGCGTCCTTCTCTTTATTTTTATTTTCTTTTGGCATTAAATCAGCACCTTTTTGAAGATCCCCGCTGCAAGCAGCGGTGATTGCGCTCGCTGTTTCGGTTCACTCTTCTCCCTATCGTCATTTTATTATGGACATATAAAAAAGGGTGTGATAGCAGGATGTCACACGCGCCTGTAGCTCAGCTGGATAGAGCAACGGACTTCTAATCCGTAGGTCGCACGTTCGAGTCGTGCCAGGCGCGCCATCTTTTTCCTTTTAATAACACTCTATCATAATTTCACAGTTTTTCAATCTGAATTAATGGGATTATTGTTCATAAGGATTTAAAAAGGAGACTTTTGCATAACATGCTCTTTGAGGCCGGCACAGGTAATCAGATGTTATACAAAGCTCTTAGAAGGAGAATCGGTGCAGGGAACCGTTACCGTTATAAAACTGGTTGCTGTTTTTGCAGCCGCTACAATGCTTGGAAGATGGTTTCAGGATGAAATAAAAATGAGCGCCATCAGGAAAGAGCCATGGCACAAACCCTGTTTATCATTGCCGGGGCTCATCATCCTGGCGGTAATGTTTCTCCTGCCTCTCTTGTTATGGATAATAAAATCATCCGGATAGAAAAGTCGCCTGTTCCTATGGCCTTTTCCCTGACTTCCCGCCGAATCTGCATATGATAAGATAGGGAAGTCCCACTGCAAATTCCAGAATATATCCTGTCAATATCAAGAGGTAGATAAAAGGAAGTTTTACAAGATGAAACTTCAATATGTCGTATATTTCTTTAAATTTCACGGATGATAACCCCATAACAAATCTCATATTTTATGTTCTATTTCTTTTCCTGCCTTTAAATCAATATATTTTTCTTTTCCGGAATAAAAATCAACCGGATGAATATTCTTGACTATACCTATTACAACGGGATATTTTTTAAAAGGATTGAATTGTTTATCCGGGTTTTTTAAGTCATATTTTCAGATTCACCTCTTACAGTACGGAGTTTCAATATGCCTTTTTCATCCAAAACTAGCAATGGCGGCATAACCACGGATACCTGTATTGAGAGCTTCGCACAGGACAAAAGACTCGATAAGCTCTTAACATCGGTTCTGTCCGAAGTAAAAGATTATGCTGAAGCCCAGATAAAACACATCAAGCAGGGCGCTCAGATCGGCCTTGCCCTTTCCTGTGAAAAAGATATCAACAAGCTCCTTGAGATGATCGTTCTCGAGGCAAGAGTCATGTCGAATGCCGATGCAGGCACCCTGTATATTACAGACAAGGAAAATAAATATCTTTGCTTTATGATCATGCAGAACGACACGATGAATGTAAGGATGGGCGGAACCAGCGGTGTTGAGATCGATCTGCCCAGCGTTCCGCTGTACAGAGACGGAAAACCGAATCATTCCAACGTATCGTCACATGTCGCCGTATCAGGAGAGATTGTAAACATTCCGGATGTATATGAAGCTGAAGGTTTTGATTTCACCGGTCCAAAAAAATACGACGCAACAACCGGCTACCGTTCAAAATCAATGCTGGTTATCCCGTTAAGGAATCATGAAAATGATATAATAGGGGTTCTTCAGCTTCTTAATGCAAAAAATCCTGAAACAGGAGAAATCATCGGATTCTCAAATGAATATGTAGATGAGATAGCCTCCCTTGCCTCCCAGGCGGCTGTGGCA
>JAUYEO010000209.1 GCA_030689795.1 Desulfobacterales bacterium
AATCTTATGCATAACTTTAAGATAGTATCTGAATATTTGCCCAGGGGAGATCAGCCGAATGCAATTGAGGCATTAACTTCAGGCGTGGCATCCGGAAAGAAGCACCAGGTGCTCCTTGGAGTGACGGGGTCCGGAAAAACATTTACTATGGCAAACATAATTGCAAATTCCGGTAAACCCACACTTGTCATAGCGCCCAACAAAACTCTCGCGGCCCAGTTATACAGCGAATTCAAATCACTTTTTCCCGAAAACGCCGTCGAATATTTCGTAAGCTATTATGATTACTACCAGCCTGAAGCATATATCCCTTCGAGCGATACCTATATTCAGAAAGATTCGTCAATTAACGACATGATTGACAAGCTGAGGCATTCCGCGACACGCTCCGTTCTTACCCGGCGGGATGTTATTGTCGTGGCAAGCGTTTCATGCATTTTCGGTCTTGGAGCCCCTGAAGATTATCTCGCGATGAGGGTCGATATTGAGAAAAACATGGAGCTTGACCGGGACAGATTCCTGCACGATCTTGTCGCCATGCACTATGAAAGGAATGACATCGATTTTTTCAGGGGAAGCTTCAGGGTCAGGGGCGACAGGGTGGAGATTTTTCCCGCATATGAAGAAGAGAAAGCGATCCGTGTAAATTTTTTCGGAGATGAGGTCGAGAGCATATCGGAAATCGATCCCCTTAAGGGGTCGGTTTTGAATAAATTAAACGGCACAACCATATTCCCGGCCAGTCATTATGTGACTCAGAAAATGACTCTTCAGAGGGCCATAGAGTCTATTTTGCCGGAGCTGAAGGAGAGGATAGAATATTTCAGAAATGAAAACAAATATATAGAAGCGCAGCGAATAGAAGAGAGAACTCATTTCGACATCGAGATGATGCAGGAGATCGGGTACTGCAACGGGATAGAAAACTATTCACGTCATTTGACGGGAAGAGCGCCAGGAGAGCCGCCTCCGACTCTTATCGATTATTTCCCATCCGATTTCCTGTTGTTTATCGATGAAAGTCATATCTCTGTTCCGCAGCTTCACGGGATGTATAAAGGCGACAGGTCGAGAAAAGAGACGCTGGTAAATTACGGGTTCAGGCTTCCGTCGGCTGTTGACAACAGGCCCCTTAAGTTTGAGGAATTCGAATCACGAGTATCGCAGGCGGTATATGTATCGGCTACTCCCGCTGATTTCGAGCTTGAAAAGGGAAAGGATTCGCTTGTTCAGCTTATCGTCAGACCGACCGGACTTGTGGATCCTCCGATTGCAATCAGGAGAGCGGAAAACCAGGTGGACGATCTTTATGAGGAGATAGTGTCCTGTGTAAAGAAAAACGAGCGGGTACTTGTCACTACTCTCACAAAACGCATGGCAGAGGATCTTACCGAATATTATTCGGATCTGGGAATAAAGGTGAGTTATCTCCATTCGGATATTGGAACTCTTGAAAGGATGGAAATCATCCATGATCTGAGGACGGGCAAGTTCGATGTTCTTGTGGGAATAAACCTTTTAAGAGAAGGGCTTGATATTCCTGAAGTCTCTCTTGTTGCGGTGCTGGATGCGGACAAGGAAGGCTTCCTTCGCTCGGCTAGAGCGCTCATACAGACGTGCGGGCGGGCTGCGAGAAATATTAACGGGAAGATAATAATGTATTGCGACGCTATCACAAATTCAATGCAGAAGGCTATTGATGAGACAAACAGAAGAAGAAACATTCAGGAATCGTTTAATAAAAAATATAATATCACCCCGGTGGGTATAGAAAAATCGATTACGCATGTATTCGGACAGGTTTCAGAATCACCAACTACAGATGATAAGGTATCTGAAACCATATCCAAATATCATTCCCTCGATAATCTGGATGAGATTATATCAAATCTTGAAAAAGAGATGGAAAATGCGGCCCGTGAACTTGAATTTGAAAAGGCTGCCGAACTCAGAGACAGAATAAGGGATATAAAGAAAAAGATAATTTTTGAATATTGATGGTTTCATATGCCGGATCATTTGATGGAAAAATTGTCTGATGTTTCAACAGGCCCTGGTGTCTACCTGATGAAAGATGCCGGCGGAGAGATAATCTATGTGGGAAAGGCGCTGAACTTAAAAAAGCGGCTTTCTTCATATTTTACAGGAGCAGATTCAGGCCGTCAGCAGATCAACCTGAAAACCGGCCTTCTGATTAAAAAGATAATCTCCTTTGAAACCATAATCACGGGAACGGAAAAAGAAGCCCTGATTCTTGAGTCAAACCTGATTAAAAAGCACAAACCCAGATACAACGTGATATTAAAAGACGACAAGCGATATCCATCGCTCAGGCTTGACGTCAAAAGCCCTTATCCGAATCTCGCGATTATCAGAAAAACCGGAAATGACAATGCAGTCTATTTCGGTCCGTTTGCCTCCTCTCAGGCGGTTCGCCAGACCCTGAGACTGATACATAAGACATTCAAACTCAGGAAATGCACGGCTGCAAATTTTAAAAAAAGGACCCGGCCGTGCCTCAATTATCAGATGGGAACCTGCCTCGGCCCATGCTGCAACGATATAGACAAATCGGTTTACGGAGAGATAGTAAAAGAGGTTATACTCTTTTTAAAAGGAAGAACCCCGGTTCTTATCAAAGAGATAAAAGTTAAAATGGAGAAGGCTGCGCAGGCACAGGATTATGAGCTTGCGGCGGCTTACAGGGACAAGTTGTTTTCAATCCGGAAAACACTTGAAAGGCAGGTGGTGGTCTCAACAGATTTTATGGACAGGGATGTGTTCGCTGTTGCGCGTGAGAATGAAAACTCGGTTATAACCGCTCGTGTTATAAGAGGCGGATATCTGCAGGGAACCCGGCATTTTGGTTTCAAGGCCGTGATTTCAGACGAATCAGGGATGCTGGGAGAATTCATAAGACGGTATTATGAGAAAGCCGATCTTATACCCGAAGAGGTGGTTGTTTCCGTGGAGATGGAGGATGCGTCTTTACTTGAAGAATGGCTGACGGAGGTTAAAGGGGGGAAGGTCAAAATCTGCGAGCCGAAAAAAGGGGAACGTTTTGATCTTGTTAAAATGGCTGTTCATAATGCAAAAAATGAGCTGAATAATATAATATCTTCATTTGTCTCATCAGCCGACCTGCTTTACCGTCTTCAGAAGCGCCTTGGCATGGATAACGCCCCGAAAAGAATCGAATGTTTCGATAATTCAAGTATTTCGGGGAAAAACCCGGTATCCGCAATGGTTGTGTTCGAAAACGGAAAACCTTTAAAATCGTCTTACAGAAAATACACGATAAAGTCCGTTGAAGAGCATAATGATTACGCTTACATGGCGGAGGTTATCAGGAGGCGGTTCGGGAAAAACGAAGAGTCGAAGCCTTATCCGGAGCTTCTCATGATTGACGGAGGAAAAGGACATGTCAGGATTGTCCGCGACATATTAAATGATCTGGAACTTGACCGGCATTTTGATCTTATAGGAATTGCAAAGAAGGATGAGAATAAAGGCGAGAAGGAAGATAAGATATATAAGCCCGGAAGATCCAACCCGGTCAGCTTCGGAAGGGAGGGGGATCTTCTTTTTTTCCTTCAGCGGATAAGAGACGAAGCGCATCGTTTTGCCATATCCTTTCACAGGAAGCAGCTCCGCAGAAAATCCGTTCATTCGGCCCTTGATAATATTAAAGGAATCGGGAAAAAGAAAAAAGAGATTCTTTTAAAGCATTTCGGAAGTTTAAAAAAAATCCGGGCAGCAACGCATGATGAGCTTTGCGCACTGCCCGGTATAACGGCTGAAATCGCAGAAAATATCAAAGAAGCCTTGGGGCAGTTTCAAATTTGAAATTTCAGATTTGAAATTACCTTATCGGATCAGACGCCCAGTTTTTTCAAAACCGCCTTCAATTCGGAAACCGCGTCCGCCGATTTCTTTAACGCCGCTTTTTCTTCATCGGTAAGTTTTATCTGTATGATCTCTTCCACGCCTTTTGCGCCCAGCTTTACCGGAACGCCTATAAAGAGACCGTTTATTCCATACTCTCCTTCAAGGTACGCAGCGCAGGGTAGAATCTTTTTCTTGTCCTTTAAAATCGATTCGGCCATTTCAACCGCGGCTGAGGCAGGCGCGTAATAAGCGCTTCCTGTTTTTAAAAGAGAAACTATTTCAGCGCCACCGCTCGCGGTTCTTTTGACAAGGGCCTCAATCCTCTCCTTTGAAAGCAGCTCGGTTATCGGAATTCCGGCAACAGTCGAATATCTCGGGAGGGGAACCATCGTATCTCCATGTCCTCCAAGAACGAAAGCATGTGTGTTTTCAACCGAGACATTCAGTTCCATTGCTATAAAAGCCCTGAAACGCGCGGAGTCCAGAACGCCGGCCATGCCTATTACCCTGTTTTTGGGGAAACCGCTTGCCTCGTATGCAACATGGCACATTGCATCAAGAGGATTGCTGACAATAATGATAACGGCATTGGGAGAAAGGGCCGCAACCTGTTTCGTAACGTTTTTAACTATTCCTGCATTTGTGCCGATCAGATCATCCCGGCTCATACCCGGCCTTCTTGGAATGCCGGCCGTAATTATGATAATATCGGATCCGGCTGAGGCTTCATAGCTGTTATATCCCCTGATATGGGCATCATGTTTTTCTATGGGAGCTGCTTCAGTAAGGTCGAGAGCTTTTCCCTGGGGCACGCCTTCAACAATATCGATTAAAACAACGTCGCATAATTCTTTTTCAGCAAGACGCTGGGCTGCCGTGGCTCCAACATTTCCTGCTCCGATAACGGTTACTTTCTTGTCCATAAAGACTCCTTGTTGATTTGTTATTACTTTTGACAGCTTCGTAAAAAGTCAATCTGTTCGTCTGAGGCGGACAGTTTCAGATAATAATAATTTTAATTATTGTCAATATGTTTTGATTTATGAAATATTGACAGCAAGTCACAAATTGAGATATAGAGAAAACCGGTTCAATAATTTTGCGGGTGCTTCTTAGGAAGAAAGAAATGTTTTAAAAGCTCACGAGGCAATTATGGGTATTAAGGAACAAATTAAAACGGTTTTAAGGGAAGCAGAGATTTACAGAACCCAGGGTCTATTCAACGAAGCGATGGTCAAGTTTAAATACGCCTCGGAGCTTATTGAAAAAAATGTTAAACCTGAAAACGGCAGGCATCTTGTTAATGGAATCACAAAGAAAGTTGAATTACTGAAACAGACCATTTCAAAATATAATGATCCTGAAAAACCTCCTGAAATGCCTGTTGAAATTCAGAACCTGATAAGAGAGAAGTTTTCATTTTCAACCGACAAGGAATCAGCGGCTCTTGATGGTGCGATAGCGCTCACGAAATTCGGACAGTTTGAAAGGGCGATAAAGGAATTCAAAGAGCTGTTGAAGATGGAATCTTTCCGGCTTGTTGCGGCGAAAAATATTTTAAGGTGCTACTTCGCTTCTTCTACTTCTTCTTCTTCGGCGGCGGAGGGAGCCGTTTTCCAGTACAAAGAGTGGCTGACACTCGGCCTTTTCACTCCCGGACAGTTGGAAAAAATAAGGTTTTTTTTAGAAAATCTCTTGAGGGAGAAAGGAATTGAGAGTGGGCTTCCCGCAGCGAAAGAGGAAAAAGCGGCAATAAAAATGGAGGTTGCGGCAAAAAAGGCGCCTGATAAAGCAATGCCGGCAATAAAACCTCTTATTGAAATACCTGGATCGGGGGAAGAGGAAGAAGAATTTTTAGACGTCAGTTCAGTTGGAATCATTCTGGAAACAGGAGAGAAAAAGAATCCTGAAATTATTCTGGATGTGTCGTTTCAATCAGGAAACATGGTCTGCCTCATTGTGCCGGTCAGAGAGAAATTATTGATAGAAAGCATGAAAGCAGGATTGAGATTAAACAACGTTCAGTTCTATTCGCCTATTGCCATTTTAAACGGATCTGGTGTTGTAGCTGCTTTCACCAAAATCAGCTCAGGCCCTAAAATGGGAAATTACAGTCTTGATTTAAAAATGTTCACAAATTAGGAGCCGTTACGAAATAACTATTACATTTCTGATCGTTTCGTTACGGCTCCTTATGCCGGTCACGGCATTTCAATGTTAAGGTTATTTTTGAACGACGGCTTAGCATGCAACATATTCTTGCGCGGAGTTGTGCTTAATGGCGGTATTTAATATAAAAAATCGTGAAATCGAATGCAAGATAGTCTATTACGGCCCGGGAAGGTCAGGCAAGACAACAAACCTTGAATATATTTTCAAGACTTACAAAAAACAGGTTGCCGACCAGATGGTCACTATCGATACTGAAGGGGACAGAACCCTCTTTTTTGATTTTCTTCCAATGGGCCTCGGCAAAATCAAAGGATGTGATGTAAAGGTTCAGCTTTATACCGTACCGGGACAGGTCCAATACAGTTCTACCCGGAAACTGGTTCTTAAAGGAGCTGACGGAATAGTTTTTGTCGCAGATTCTTTTACCATTCGGCGGGAAAAAAACATGCTTTCGCTCAAGGATCTCGATCAGAATCTCAAAGAGTGCGGCCTCAATATTTTCAAGATCCCGCTTATACTGCAGTATAATAAAAGAGATGCCGGCGGAAGCATACCCATAATGTCTATAGAAATGATGCAGAACGATCTTAACAAACAGCTTAAAGTTCCTTATTTCCCGGCGAGTGCGTTGACGGGCGAAGGTGTCGGCGGTACTTTGAAGGAGTGCATGAAATTGACTCTTGTTCATTTACAGAAAGAATTTAAATGGGCGCAGTAGAAAAATGACTAGCATATCCCTTTCAGGAAGCCTGGATTTTCTTAATCTGGGAGAGCTTATCCAGATTTTCGGCACAAACGGCAGCACGGGTATAATGAAGATAAAGAGCAAGTATTTTCAGGAACCCGGGTTTATCTATTTTGTGAAAGGAAATATTGTTAACGCTGAAGCCGGAGCAAAACAGGGGCTTGATGCCGCATATGCTCTTTTCGGGTGGACCGATGGCGAATTTGAATTTTCCCGGGAAGATGTCAAAACAAAGAACACAGTACAAAAAAGCAGAATGGAAATAACCCTGGATGCCCTGAGCATGCTTGATGACGGACAGATCGAGAAACTGGGACCCGTCTCTTATACGAAGGCGTTTGCCGAAAGCTCCGAAAAAGAACTTACTATCCCGATGATAAGAGGCCCTCTGGTCGACTATACGTACGTTGTCGAAGAAGAAGAACATTATGAC
>JAUYEO010000210.1 GCA_030689795.1 Desulfobacterales bacterium
AACAGTATATGCCGCATCTACAATTTTTTCAGCAATAGATTCTTCTCTTTTTGATAAAGGCCTAAAATTCATATCCCTTGAGCCAATTGCAAAAGTCCTAAAAAGAGAAGAATTTGTCATTCCCACTAAAGTGGGAATCCAGTCTTTTCAGTATGTTGCAAAAATTTCTGGATTCCCGTTTGCACGGGAATGACGACTTTTGCAATTGGCTCAGATAGTTAAACGATGATAGAGGAGATCCGCATGACCGGAAATATTTCACGAAGATCCTTTATAAAAGGCGGTATTGCAGCATGCGCAGTCGCGGCATCAGGCATTCCGACTTCGGCATCCGGAGCCGATAAAGACAAACAGCTTACGACCCTGCTTGATATCGGGAAATGCATCGGATGCGGGGCATGCGTCGAAGCCTGCAGCGGGGTAAATGCTGGAAAATACCCCGAACCGAAGAAGCCGTTTCCCAGAATGTATCCGGACAGGGCGAAACCGGAAGACTGGTCGGATAAAAAAGACATCCATGACCGCCTGACCCCTTACAACTGGCTCTATATACAGAGTGCCGATGTAACGGTGAACGGGGAACAGAAAACGATTACCATACCAAGACGGTGCATGCACTGCACAAATCCGCCATGCGTGAAACTGTGCCCCTGGGGTTCGGCAAAGCAGCTTGAAAACGGCATATCCCGTATAGATCCGGATCTTTGTCTCGGCGGCGCCAAATGCAGAGAAGTCTGTCCGTGGGAAATCCCCCAGCGCCAGACCGGAATCGGGCTTTATCTTGATATTTTGCCTGCTTTTGCGGGAAACGGCGTCATGTACAAATGCGACCGTTGCTACAACCGCATTGCGGAGGGCAAGCTTCCGGCATGCGTAGAGGTATGCCCTGAAAATGTCCAGGAGATGGGGCCGAGAGATGAAATCATCAAAAAAGCTCGTGCGCTTGCAAAAGAGACAAACGGCTACATATACGGCGAAAATGAAAACGGCGGGACAAATACTATTTACGTATCCCCCGTTCCCTTTGAAACCTTGAACAAAGCAATTGAAACCGGCAAGGGAAAACCTCATCTGAAGTCTGTCTCCGATTCCATGGGAAAAGCCAATAACCTGGTTGCCGCAATGGCGATAGCTCCCATAGCAGGAATCGCCGCAGCCGTCGGAACATTTTATAAATATTCCAGAAAAGATAATGAGGCAAAACAAGATGAGCCGAAAGAATAATGTTCGTTATCTGTATCTTTTAACAGTTTTTTTCATCACCCTTTCCGGTTTCGGACAGATGCCTATATTCAAAAGGTATTACATCGCCGACATACCCGGACTCGGATGGCTCGCCAAATTTTATATAACACATTATATTCATTACATATGTGCTGCGCTGCTTATCGGATTTTCAGCATATATTATAACCGGGTATATAATGGCCGGCAGAAAAAATTCGAAATTGACAGTTACAGGATATTTAAGGGGAACACTGATAATCGGCCTGATAGCTACCGGGATTCTACTTGTAATAAGAAATTTCGAGGGCTACATATTTTCTCATAATTTAATTATTTTTCTTGATTTGAGCCATCTTGCGCTGGTGATGCTCTTTCTGTTTACAAGCCTGTACTGCCTGATCTTCAAAAAGAAGTGGACGACAAAGTAAAAAGTCATTCTGCTGTGTTGCACTTCATCTTTCGTCATTGCAGCGTACGAGGATGTACGCTTCATTCCTCAAGATTCGTGCGCCTTGCATAATGAGCTTTTTACTTTGTCGTCGGAATTACGATTTTTTACTATTTATTAACGGCTTTTTATTGAAAAAGGAGTCTATATAATGAAAGAGATAGTCATTTTACTTGTTGTAGTCGGAGTATGGGTTCTGTTACAGGCATATATACTGCCGAAATTTGGAATATCAACGTGAATGCGTAATTCTTGTCAGGTGACAAGCAACAAAAAAGATGTCGAAAAACCCGGAACGCCGGACAATAAATGAAGTCTGCCTTGAAACGCTTAGAAGAACTGTGGATCTATGCAGGAATATAAAAATGCGGGGGGTTCCGGAGAGATTGAGAGAACGGCTGAAGTTGATAGTTTCTTAAAAAGTCAGTTAACCTTAATCCTTAACCTTCAACCATCTTTACAATCTCATCCAGAAGCGGTGGCTTCAGAACCCTCCATTTAGGCTTTATGGCACTATCTTCATGCCACTCGAACTCAACAGCCTCAAAAGTTTCAGGTATGAGATGCTCGTTTTTTTCACCGTAGGTTTTTGCAGGATAATGTTCAATCCAGAGCATGCGGTGCGGGTCAATATGAAAGTCTTTTGTCACCATCGTGGCTATGTGACCGGCGCAGCTTCTGACCGACATGCCGCTTTCCGGAATATCCGAAACGATGACAATTATAGGCCTTAAATGCGCCACCGCTTTTACCGCCGCCTTTGTCATGTCGTATATTCGAAGCCTGCACATGCCGCTTCCGAGGTTGAGCTTCCCGCCCCATCCCTTCCATGAATATATTATATCGCGAACAAGCATGATAATTTTTCATCCCTTCGGATTATTTCGGATACCCGGTGATCTCTCTTATCTTCTCGTACAGCGGCTTCAACTGCTTATACATCTTCTTGTATACATGCCGGTAAAGGTCGTCATACAGTTTATGCGCCGCAAAATCCGGTTCAAACACATCCCCGATACGTGTCATGGCATTTACCGCTGTTTCAAAATCCCTGTGTAAACCCAGCCCTACAGCCAAATCAATTGAAGCTCCAAGCCCCGATGTCTCATAAAGATGGGGCCTTGCAGTCGGTATCCCGAAAACATCAGCCGTGACCTGCATGGCAACTCTGCTCTGGGAGCCGCCTCCTGAAACACGGAGGCTTGTTATAGGAATTCCGGTCTTCTTCTCTATCCTCTCTTTGCCCTCTCTCAGAGCATATGCAAGACCCTCCAGAATAGCCTTATAAAAATAAGCCCTGTTATGAATATCCCCGAAGCCTATGACAGCCCCTTTTGCCTCGGGACCGGGAAGCTTTAATCCGGGAGTCCAGTAAGGCTGCAAAACGAGCCCCATACATCCCGGCGGCACATTTTCAACAAGCTTATCGAAAAGCGTTTCAACCTCCACCCTTTCAATGGTGGCTTCCTGCTGTTCCTTCAAGCCGAATTCTTCCTTGAACCAGCTCACCATCCAGAAGCCCCGCATGTTCTCCACTTCTATGTTATAGTATCCGGGAACCGCTGATGGATATGGAGGAAGAAGAGGCACAGCTTCAACATATTTCTTTTGCGTGACATTTATTGTAGCCGTTGTCCCGTAACTGATACAACCGATTGAAGAATCGAAGCTCCCTGAGCCGATTACTTCGCATGCCTTATCCGCTGCTGCAGCTATAAGGGGAAGCCCTTCGGGAATCCCGGTTTCATCCGAAGCGGCCCTTGTAATACTTCCAATCTGCTTTCCGGAAGGAACAAGCTCCGGAAGCAAATCCTTATCCATGGGCAGACATTTCCACTTAAAGTCCCAGTCAGCGGCCCAGCGGAATTTTTTATAATCAAAAGGAATATATGCGACCTGGCATCCCACCGAATCCGCGAATCTTCCTGTCAGCCTGTATGTCAGATAACCTGAAAGGAGAAGGTACTTATAAGTCTTTTTCCATATTTCGGGCTCATAGGTTCTTATCCAGTTAACTTCCGCCTCAGCGCGGAGATAGTCTATAGTACCGGTTAAATTTGTTACGGCAAAAAGAAACCCCCAGAATCCACCAAGGGGAGGAAGTCCATGGGTCTTGCGCTGATCGAGCCAGATGATGGCGGGACGCAGGGCTTTTCCTTCTTTGTCCACATTCAAAACCGTAGCCCTCTGCGTCGTCAGTGAAACGCCGGCGATTCGCTCTCTGTATGAAGCCTCTCTCCCTAAAAGTCTCCGGCAGGCAAGGCAGAGAGAGTCCCAGAAAACATCAGGGTTCTGCTCGGCCCATCCGGGATGTTTTGAAAAATACGGCTTAAAGGGCACCATCTCCTTTGCCAGCAGATTGCCATCAAGGTCAAATATCAGCGCTTTCAAGCTCTGTGTTCCGTTGTCGATCGCCAGCAACAAATCTTTATTATTCATGTTCTGTCCTCATAATATATGCCGCAAGCAGCGGGGAATGCGCTCGCTGTTTCGGTTCATAACGTCATCGAGTTTCAACCGGTTACATTTTGTAACCGACTCACTGTCTTCATTGCCTCCCTATCGATCACGCCGGCCTTGCCCAGCTCCATGCATCCCGTTAAATCACAAAACAAGGTTTGACCCCTAATCCCGCCCTTGTAAATAAACAGGCCCGTTTCCCGGTTATGTACATTGTGATTGAATATATATCACATCATGAATAGATTTTAATCAAAATTATTCCCAGCGGCTTGATTCGGGGAGCTTCAATTCTCCATGCTCCTTCTACCCGGCAAGGGGAGTCCGATAATAAACACATTCTACGCAGGCCTTCAATAGAACTTATTTGATTTTATATAAATATTGGAGTAAAGAAGAGGCAATCCGAGGTACAGATTTTTTTAGAACCGGATATTAAATATTACGCATATTAATTGTTCGCCTGACGACAAAATATAAGGAGGTAATTAATCCAATGCATCAAGAAACTCTTTGCGTTCATAATGGTACGTATCATGATTCGGCAACAAGGGGAGTAAACACACCGATTTTTACCTCGTCTTCATTCGAATATTTGGACCGGGAAAACTGCCCCTATCCCCGCTATTTTAACACACCGAACCAGGACGTGGTGGTTCGCAAAATGAGCTCGCTTGAAGCGGGAGAAGATGGCGTATTGTTCAGTTCGGGCATGGCCGCAATGAGCACTACCGTGCTCGCCTTTGCCGGTTCTGGTGATCATGTTGTGTTGTTGGACGAACTATATGGTGGAACGCATGCCTTTGCTACCGACACCTTTGATCGGTTAGGTATCCAATATTCGTTTGCCGCCACCGATGCCGATGCAGTGATACAAGCCGCCACGCAGGCAACCAAAGTGATTATCATCGAATCACCGACCAATCCATTGCTGGGGATTATAGACATTCGTCGTGTGGCGGAGTTTGCCAAGGCCCGGGGGATTACGACGATTATTGACAATACTTTTGCAACACCCGTCAACCAGCGCCCTCTCTCTTTGGGAATAGACGTGGTGATACACAGCGGTACCAAATATCTGGGGGGCCATAGCGATCTTTGTTGCGGAATCGCAATCACATCGCACGAATATGCCGATAAAATTCGGGCAATGGCCCGGCATCTGGGCGGCAGTCTCAATGCCATCACCTGTTACCTGCTTGAAAGGAGCCTGAAAACGCTTGCTATACGGGTGGAACGGCAGACCCGAAACGCACATCGGATTGCCGAATTCCTCGATAGCCATAACTGTGTCACGAAAGTTAATTACCCAGGTTTGCCGAACTCCAGAGGTCATGCTGTTGCCCGATCCCAAATGACGGGATTCGGGGGCATGTTGTCTTTCGAATTGAATGAACAGCGTGTCTCCACAAAAGCATTTCTGCGCCGGTTGCGTATGATTCGTCCTGCAGTCAGTCTCGGAGGCGTGGAGTCGATCATCTGCGCTCCTTCTGAGACATCGCATGCGAAAATCTCATCCGAAGAGCGTCGAAGGATTGGCATCAACGATTCCCTTTTACGGCTTTCTGTCGGAATAGAACATGAGGACGATATAATTGAGGATATATCGCAGGCATTGAACGAAAGATAAAAGTCGAACCCCTATATGGCCTTCGGTTGTAAAGAAATAACAGGCAATCCGAAGTGCAGATTTCTTCAGAACCGTATATTAAATATTACGCATATTCATTCTATGCCCGTCAGTGACAATTTTGCTAAAAGACGAAAAAGGCTGTTTCCAGGGATATGGCAAAGGAAGCCTGGCGTTGGATGCAGTATGCAGGAGAACCGCTATGAATTCCAAGATTAAGCAGATCATGAGCAAGCTCCGGGAACTGAGTGACAGCGATATCGCTGTTCATTCGCAGCGATTCTTTAAGACCGGAAAAGGCGAGTACGGGGAAGGAGACAGGTTCCTTGGGATTCGCGTCCCGACCATCAGGCAATGTGTCAGAGAATACCGCGCAATATCGCTGGAAGATACGACAGAACTTCTGAAATCTCCTTTCCACGAAGCGCGACTTCTTGCCCTGCTGATACTGGTCGCAAAGTACGCCTCAGCAAACGTGAATGCCGAACAAGATGCTATTTATCGGGCATACCGCGGTAATACGGAATTCATAAACAATTGGGATCTGGTTGACTGTTCGGCGGAGCACGTCGTGGGCGCTCACCTGTTTCTTAGAGACAGGAAACCGATTTACCGGCTCGTACGTTCAAAAAGCCTTTGGGAGCGGAGGATCGGTATTATATCCACTTTTCACTTCATCAAAAGAAAGGACTTTCCGGACACACTGGAATGTGCAAAGCTGCTGCTTCATGACAAAGAGGACCTGATCCACAAGGCAGCGGGATGGATGCTGCGCGAAGTCGGCAAGCGGGACCATAATGCCGAAGAAAAATTTCTCGAAAGACACTACAAACAGATGCCGCGCACCATGTTACGCTACGCAATTGAAAGATTCCCCGAGAAAGAAAGGCTGGCATATCTGCATGGGACAAAACAGGCCTCCGGCAAATAGCCGCGCCTGATCTGCAACATTTAGGCGGCAACACATTTGTAAGCTTAAACATATTGAAAGGAATTTTTCTATGAGCAATACATTCATGCTCGGCCTGGGGAGATTTTGGATTCAGGAGGCGAACAAATTGGCCAGAATCGGTTGGAACATTCCGGTTTGAAAATATTGGCAATAGGGGATGCATTTGGACAGCAGCATAAAAGATATATCCGCTCCCAGGTCCTTTTCCCCTTCCAGGGTGTCGAAATTGCCGCCGCCCTTGGAAATGACCAGATCGGCCTCCCGGATCAATTCCCTTAACTCCCTGGAACATCGAGATAGAATGGTGCCCGGGACCGGGGCGTTCAGCCCATTGGACATAATGGCAGCCACCTGATTCAGTCCCACCATTTCCGCTTCGCTTCGGGTGGCATCATTCAACGCGGGGGCGCTTCGGACCACAAAGACCACCTTCGGATGGTAGGTCTCTTGAATAATCTCCAGCAACAATTTATCGAAAACGATCTCTCCAGAATTATCCCCCAGGTAAACCAGGGAACGGGTTTGACCGAGTTTTTTCTTGAAGACCACGAACGGTTTCTCCGGCCAAGGCCGTTGCAGCCCTTGAATCAGCGTTTTTTCCACGTCCAGGGAATGATCCGAAACCATGAGGTCAATGACATTTCCCATGATGGCCATTTTTACCGCCGCCTGTAGAGGGTCATCGGCTTCCTGCACCAATTTTTTCAAAGTCGGGTAGAGGGATTGAGCGGTCCGGTTTTGTTCCAATTTCAAAGCCCGGAAGGGGTCCGGGGTCTTGAAGGCCGCTATAATTTTTTCCATGACCAGTTCGATCACTTCGGGACTGGAGAGGTCCCATTGCAGCCCCCGCAGGGAGGGAATGGTCAAAATCTGAACGGTCAAATCCTTGATGACTACCTCATCGGCCGTCAATTTTCTGATCGCCGTATTGGCCATCTTCAAGATGCAGGAAATACAATCGGGTTTTATGAGCATTTAAATATTAAACCTCCGTGCCCGCCGACGGGCGCCACCGCGTCTTACGTTGCCCGATCAAAACTTCTTCATCATTTCGCTCATCAGATAAGGCACTTCGATCCTTCCGGTGGGGGCCAGAATCCGGCTGCTGTAATCCGTGGCATAATTATTCTTGAGGGTCCTGACCAGTTTTCGGAACAGGGAGGTATCGATGGCTTTGGCAATGTCGACAATATTCCGCCCAGTGCCTTCGGCCAGGATGCGGGGTCCGCTGCCGATGACCAGCCGCCACCCCCCGGTAAGTGGAACCTTTAATTCATCCATCCCCGGCAGGCACTCATCTTTGACAAACTTCAGATGGTCCGCCTCCTTACCCCGGAGGATATTATAATACTGGTTGAATTTCCAAACCCCGGTCTGGATGCGGTACGGTCCTTCCTGAATGCGGCCGGAGGGGACATAGACTTTATTGGTATATTTCCAGACGTATTCGAGTAATTTATTGGAAAGCACCCGATACTCCCGGGATGAAATGGTTTTTCGCAAATTCTCGGTTTCATCCACCGTAGCTACGGCCACAATCCTCGGTCCTTCCCCGACCGCCACATAATACCCCCCCACCAACCGAATCCCCAGCTTCTCCAGGGTCGGATTGTACTCCTGGGTTACAAAAGACGCATATTCATCAAACTTCCCGGGCATCACATCCCAATATTGCGTAAACAGGATGGTCATCGTTTCTCCTTTTCCGGCCTTACGAAAGGAATTACCGTTTAAACATGCGGGTCATCAGCTCAGCCAGATATTCCGATTCCTTTTCTTTGGCCTTGGTGTATTTAGCCGGCCTGGCCTGGACCCAATAAAGACTATCAGGAATGGATTGAAAACGATCCAGGACCCATTCCATATCCTGGGGAGTTTGAAAATGGTCCTCCACTTGTTTGGCAACCCGCACGATTTCTTTCAATTCTTCCGGATCGACACAGGGCTTTCCCTGAATCTCAGCCGGGACATTGGCGGTGATGGTCCCCCCATCATGATAAACAACCATCTTTGTTTTACGATTGACGGTACTTTCCACCGTCCCGTCGCTTTTATCCACGATAAACTGATCAGGGTTAACCTCTCCGCTGACCACACTCTCACCCAAACCCCAGTTGCCTTCCACTACCACCTTCGAAAGGTCTCCGATCGTAGGTAAGACCGTCAGGACCACGCCGGCGGACTTGGCCTCCACCATCTTCAGGACGGCGATGCCGATCGGAGCTTTTTCCATGGCCATCCCTTTCTCCAGCCGAAAGGCTATGGCCCGGGTAGTAAAGGCGCTTCCCCAGACCTGGATCATTTTTTGGAGTACCGATTCCTTCCAGCGGACATTCAGATAACTCTCCATCTGGCCGGGCATGCTGACCGCCCCGCTGGAACGGACGGCCACCGAAAGCTCCTTGTCTCCGGCTCGTTCTTTCAGCTGGTCGTAGAACCGGAATAATTCCTCCCTCATCTCCGGGGGCATTTCTTTGGACTCAATAATGTTCCGGATAGCCTTGCTGGCTATTATTTGATTTTTGATTTCCTTTAAATGCTCCCGGTTTTCCTGGACATATCGCCGAATCTCCTCGCCGGCTCCGGTTTCGGCCATAAATCGTTCGTACCCGTCTATGGAAATGGCAAATCCGGGGGGGATACGCAGGCCCAGTCGGGTCATCTCCCCCAGGTTGGCGCATTTTTTCCCTACCCGGTCGTTGTCCCCGGTCCCCAGTTCCTCAAACCAAAAGATCCATTTATCGCTCATGGAACCTGCTCCTGGAAGACCTTTCCCTCCCCACGGCGGGAAAGGAAAGGTCCCAAAGGGTTTTTACTTATTCAGAATAAACACGACCCCCAGATTGGCATCGACCTTGATCCGCTGACCGGACTTGATCTTGGCCGTACCCTCAAAGACATTCATGACTACCGGGATGCCATATTCCCTTCCCACAATAGCGGCATGGGAAAGGCTGGCCCCGCGGTCAACGACCACGCCTTTGATCATGGAAAATACCGGGGTCCAACTGGGCGAGGTACTGGCCGCTACCAGAATATCTCCTTCTTCGACCAGGTGAAGTTCATCTTCGTTCAAAATCACCCGGGCCGGGCCTTCGGCCACTCCGGGGGAACCGCAGGTCCCATAGAGGTCGGCCTTGAGCTCCGGACGAACCTGGGGCATGGCGCCGACCACGACCTTAAGGGCGATAGGATCCATGGATTGAACCAGGACCCCCATGGCCATATCCATATCAAAACCCTCCTTTAAGAAGGCCGGTGGATTGGGCGTCTTTTGCCATTCCTGCCATTCCGCTTTTCGACGATCCACAATGTAGCGCAAATCAAATTGGTCGGGGTTGATCCCGGCCCTGCGAACCTCATCGGGGATGAGAAAGAAAATATCTTCGGCCTCGTTGAGGGTCCCTTTCTGGGCGAAACGCCGTCCCAGACCCAAGGCGCTTCGACGCATCATGGCATGTGTATAGAGATCCAGATAATGATCATGTTCTTCGCTGAAGACCCCGCTCTTCTGGGCCAAAAGCATCAAGCGGCCAAACCAGCCCCGCTGCTCCTGGGGAACCTTGGCCAAAACCTCTTTTTCCGCCTTTTTCCGCTGTTCGGTAATTTTGCTCCTCTCCGCGTCGAGGTTAAAGCCCCCGCCCTTCTGGAGAAACTGTTTCACATTGACCAGGGCCGGGGTGGGGTCTTCTACCCAGGTAGGCATGTTCATCTCGGACATACGCTGCATGCGCCAGCCGTCCTCATTCATGAAGGCCATAAAGGCTTTCATGAATTCTTTTCCCTTTGTCGATTCCTGGAGACGACCCCGGATTTCAGCAGGCTTGCTTCCCAGGAAGAATTCGGCCAATCCGTCTTCTCGGGCTCTTTTGGAAAACTCCCAGAGGAGGCGATCCACCTGGAAGACCTTATTGTCAAAACCCGAGACCAGGTTATGAAAGAGCGGCGAGGTATCGTCGATTCCGGCCAGTTCCCGGCACAGGTTTTCAAAAAGGATATAGGCCGTATAGGTTCCGTACATCATGTACATGTGGATTTCCCACATCCGGCGACAGGTGTTTATGGTCTCTTCAAAATTGTCCAGGAGGTCAGTGCTGGAAGCCTTATCCAGATCCAGGGCCTTTAACTTTTCATAGCGCCCTAAAATCTCCTTGACATATCCTCCCCACAACTCGTCATAATTATCAATAAAAGGGAGGATGGCCTTGCGAAATTCCGTCTCTCTTCTTTGTTTTTCTTCCTCACTGTGGACCAGCAACAAAGTCAGGTACCCACCCCCCCTATGGAAACGCCAGTCCCATCCCTTAACCGTGGGCAGGCTCAGCTTTTCCGCCCCGTACTGCATACCGTGACGGCAGAAGTTGATCCAAAACCAGCCAAACATGGGGGTCCAGGGCGGGACGGAATGGGTGCCATCCAAAAACCAGGCGGGTGATTGGGCAAAATCTCTTTCGGGTTCAAATTCCAAACCGGGGACGACATCATAAACTTTCATGGTTTCTCCTCCTTTTGATCTGCAAAGGTTAATAGTGGAGGAGAAGCGATGGATCGCTTCTCCTATTCCTTACTAAAAATACCTTTTACCGCATTTAAAGGTTCTTTTTTATGAACGGCACGACCTCGGCCAGACCCAATTCTTTTAATTTCTCTGCATGCGGTATACCGTTTTTCGTATAACCCAGGGCCTGGTAATACTCGTCCAACAAGCGATCCAGATGCCTGACTGTCTGGCCCGTGGCCGGTCCGGCATCCGCTAAAGGTTCGGAAGTCAAACGTTCCGGCAGACAATCGTCCCGCCGGGTAAAGCCCTCACGGACATTGAAACATCTTTCGATCAAGACAATGCGTTCGCCGATGCGCAACAGTTCATTCCGGTCGCCGAGTTCCCGGATCCCGGTCGACGCCAAAAGGGCCTGGGCATAAAAGGAAAAATCCAAGCCCGTATTTCCGAAAGTACAGGCAATCAGCGAATCCTCCACGGCCTGTTCTTTCTGGACCCCGGCGATGGCGCCGCCTTTCCCGTTCTCCGCATAGGGGTCGGTCCTGCCGGAGAGTTCGTCCCTGGGCCTGCCGTACATATGACTCCCTCCGATATTGGAGGTGGCCATGCTCAGAGCGTAACCTTTCACGCCTCTGGGGTCATAACCGGGAAGTTCCAGGCCTTTGATATGCATGGCATAGGGGGCTGTTTGCTCTCCCAGCTTTTGCGACGCTCTTTTGACGCCTTCACCCAACAAATACCCGATCCCTTCCCGGTTGCCGATCTTATGGAGCAAGGCGAAAACACTCTCTTTTTGGCCCCAGGAAAGTTCCAGGCCGTCCGTGTCGGCCGGCGTCAGCAGGCCCTTTTCAAACAGTTCAAAGGCGAAAGCGATGCTGACACCTGTGCTGATGGTATCGATACCGTAATAATCACAGAGCGCATTGGCATTGATGACAAAAGCCCGGTCGGTGATACCGAGCAAAGGACCGAAGGCGAAGATCGATTCATATTCCGGGCCGTCAATTTGAGTCCCTTGAAAGGGCCCGTCCGTCACATCGCGCATACCGCCGCAGCGGGTCATGCAAAGATAACAACCGGCCTTGGCCTTTTTAAGCTTTAAAAATTCTTCCCCGTTTAATTCCCGGATATCGGCCAAACGCCCCTTTTGGAAATTTTTGACCGGTAAAATACCCAGATCATGGACTACCGTGGTGATATAGGGTGTGCCCAGGGTGTTCATATTGCGGTAACGAGGATGCTGTTTAAGGATTTGAACCTGCTTTGCTGCCAGGTTTTCCAAGGCGCTTTGGTCCGCCGGTTCGGGTTTATGCGGGGGGACATTGATACAGACGGCTTTCAGGTTTTTCGCTCCCATGATCGTACCCATGCCGCCGCGGGACGCGGTTCTTTCACCTGCTGTGATGACGGCATAGCGCAGCAGTTTTTCCCCAGCCGATCCGATTCCGGCGGTCTGGGTATTGGAGCCGTGTTTCTTTTTTAAGATGATTTGTAATCGGCGCGGGTCGGTTCCGCGAAGTTCTTCTGCGTCCATAAAATGCACGCCGTCTTTGTCAAGGTAAAGGTAAGAAAACTTCTCAGCCCGCCCTTCGATAATAAGCAGATCATATCCGGCCCGTTTCAACCATACGCCGAAATTCCCGCCGGTGATAGAACGAAAAATGGTTCCGGTTAGAGGGCTTTTAGCGGCCGCACACCACTTGGAAAACCCCTGCAATCCGGTATCGGCGAGCGCTCCGATGGACAGGATCAATTTATTGGCCGGATCGAGCGGGTCAAGCTGCGCCGGGATTTCATCGAAAAGATATCTGGCGCTCAGACCGCGGGCGGAGAGATATTGTTGCAGATAGGATACCGGGATCTCTTCGGTTCGATATTTCAAATGATTCAGGTCAACCCTGAGTAGCCTGCCGTTAAAACTGGACATGATATTCCCTCTCCCCTAATTTTTCCTGATGAAAGCGCGGATCTTATCGGAGATACGCCCACGAAGCCGTGATTTCGTCTCTGCCTGTGTCGCTTTGTTGACAATCAGGGG
>JAUYEO010000215.1 GCA_030689795.1 Desulfobacterales bacterium
TTTCTTCCGGGTTGTTTTCACCTTTTGCTACCGCCTCTGCCGCCGCGCGTATAAGCTTCTCGGCTTTTTCACTTGCAATGCCTTTTATCTGAGTCAAGTCGCTTACCGAGGCAGTGCTTATCTCTCCGGCTGATGTAAACCCTTTTTCAATTAAAGAATTGGCAAGATTTATTCCCACACCCGGCAGGGATATAAGAGAATCATAGCCGTTTTTCAAAGCTTCATTATAATGCGATTCGCTCTGAACATCCAGGTTCCAGCCGGTTAACTTGGAAGCAAGCCGCACATTCTGACCACGTTTCCCGATGGCTATTGAAAGGGATTCATCAGGAACTATTACTTCCATCGCATGGTTGTCTTCATCGATAATAACTCTTTTTATTTCAGCAGGCGAGAGCGCATTACACACATACTTTGCGGAATCGACATGCCAGGGGATAATATCAATTTTTTCGCCCTTTAATTCCTGAACAACATTCTGAACCCGGCTTCCTTTCATCCCGACACAGGCGCCGACAGGATCGATATCGGAATCATTCGAGGATACTGCTATTTTAGAGCGCACTCCCGGTTCACGGGCAGCCCCCATAATGGTGACAATGCCTTCGCTTATCTCCGGAACTTCCGTTTTGAAAAGATTTATCAGAAAATTCGAGTTTGTCCTCGAAAGAACGACCTGGGGGCCGCGCGAATCCTGCAGAACCTCGGACAGAAGAGCTCTTATTCGGTCCCCGCGCCTGTATGTTTCTTTTTGAACCTGCTCTCTTGCAGGTAAAATACCTTCAGTTTGCCCGAGATTGACAACAATGTCGCCCGAATGTTCGATACGCTGTACAATACCGTTTATTATTTCCCCTCTCCTGTCGATAAAACTCGAATAAACGGCATTTTTTTCGGCATCTTTCATTTTCTGTATAATTACCTGTTTTGCAGACTGGGCTGCTATTCTGCCGAAAGTTGTGGTGTCCATTTTGGTTCCCATGCTGTCGCCTATTTCACATTCCGGATCAAGTTTATGGCCTTCCTCAACGCTAATCTGCGTAATGCCGTCCGTAACGACCTCAACTACTTCTTTGAACTGGAACACCTCTATTTCACCGGTTTCCTCGCTGTATTGAATTTCGATCTCGATTTTATTACCATACTTTTTTCTGGCAGCAGATTTAAGAGCTTCTTCAATTGCCTTGATGAGGATCTGCTTTTCAATACCCTTGTCCCGGCTGACCTGATCAACGACACGTTTTATTTCTGATATTAGCATCCGTTTTCTCCGTTATAGTTGAAAAGCCGCGCTGTTGTGATTTCCATGTAGGGAATAGCAACCGTTTTGGCGTTCACTTCAAGTTTAACAATTCCGTCATAAAAGCCAAGGAGCAGACCCTTGAAATTTTTTTGTCCTTCAAGGGGGACGGAAGTTCTGATTCTTGCTATCTTTCCCTTAAAGCGGTCAAAATCTTCCGGTTTTCCAAGAGGACGATCAGACCCTGGAGATGAAACCTCAAGACTATACGCCCAGTTGGTGTCAAGATTTATATCAAGAATATCACTTAATTGACGGCTTATGCAGGTGCAGTCATATAAAGTGACGCCCCCCGGTTTATCAATATAAAGACGAATAATTCTGCCACCCGTCTCCCGCCGGCACTCAACATGTACCAGTTCCATTCCTTCGGATTCACACAGTGGATCCGCAAACTCTTTGATTTTAATAATAATTTCTTCCCTGGTTGCCGGAGAAAAAAGGCCGGTTACAGGTTCGTTCTTTGTTGCCTTTGTTTTTCCTTTGTCTTCTTTCATTATTTTTTAATTATAACCGTCCAATTAAAATAAAAAACGGGCTATCGCCCGTTTCCTTTTAAAGGGGTACTACTTATAAAAATGGATCGAGAAAAATCACATGTTTGTAAAAATAAACATACTCAAAAAGATTCTCCAAACCACATATTCATCGACCCTGCCAAAAAAGCCTTTTTATATGGAAAAGGCGGACTTTAAATGGAGCGGGCAACGAGATTCGAACTCGCGACTCCAAGCTTGGGAAGCTTGCACTCTACCAGCTGAGTTATGCCCGCTTACCGAATGTTGCTGTGTATGACAGTTTATGGCTGATGTCAATAGTTTTTGAAGCACCGGGTATATTTTGGCCGGAGGACGTTTCTTTAATGTTTCTGACAGGGTTTTGCAGCGCGCTTAAATCTTGGGTGCCTTTCTCTAAACCAATTGGGAGAAGAACCTAAATTTATTTGCTTAGAATGTCCCGGATATTAATCAGTTCCCGGCGTAACTCTTCAATTATATCCGCCGCTGATTTGTTTTCGAATCTCTCTGAACCGAGGTATTGTCTTGCGCCCTGGATTGTGAATTTTTTATCATAAAGAAGGTGTTTGATTCTTAAAATCAACTCAACATCGCTTTTCTTGTAATTTCGCTGCCCGGAAGATGTTCGCTTTGGATTTATCTTTGTAAATTCAGTCTCCCAGAACCTGATAACGGAAGAAGGCACTCCAGCTATTTCACTGACTTCTCCTATCTTGAAATAGAGTTTGTCGGGAATTTTTATTTCAGAATGAGAATAGTCCTGCATCTTAAGCCGTCGTTCAAAAATAATCGTAACCCCGTTAAACGGGACTTTTTTCAGTACCCCCTTGAGGGGTAGAAAAACGCTGGAAATAATTTCTAACTTACTAATGGCTCGGTCTTGAAAAATTATTTATCAGACCGGCAGTGATGCACCAAATTCCATAGTCAGCCTGTCTGTAATATTTTTATGGATATTATTAACTTCACCGTCTTCGAGGGTTTTTTCAGAAGATCTGTAAGTAATTCTTATCGAAACACTCCTTTTTCCGGCCGGAATGGAAGCCCCTTCAAAGATATCGAACAGATGCGTGTTTTCAATGAGCTTCTCACCGATGCTGTTGATCTTTTCCAGAACAGACATTGCTTCAATATTTTTATCTGTAATTATTGTAATATCCCTTGTTGACGCAGGAAATTTCGGCAATTGTCCGGCTGTTTTATCCCGGCCTGAAAGAGAAAGTACGGTGTTGCAGTTCAGTTCAAAAATAAAAGCTTTCTGTTTTAAATCAAAATTGCCAAGAACTTCAGGATGTACTTCTCCGATAATCCCTATGGTTTTGTTTTCCGCAATTATTTGAGCGGAATATCCATACCTTGTATAGCTGCATAATTCAACCGGCATTTTTGTGAACCGGACATTGTCTATATTCAAACCGGCAAGAAGCCCTTCAACAGCACCCTTAATGTCATAAAAATCACAGTCTGCATCATTTTCATACCAGGACTGACTATACCGGCCGCCTGTCATGAGTCCAGCCGCCATTTCAATTTCTTCGGGGAGACTCTCATTTCCTTTGCTCAAAAACATCTTTCCTGTTTCAAAAATATTAAGATTTCTTGTCTGTTGTGACAGGTTGCGGTGCATTGTTTCGAGAAGACCCGGAACAAGAGAGGTTCTCATCACGTTCTGCTCTTCCGTGAGAGGATTTAAAACATGCAGAAGTCTTCTTTTGGGGTCATCTGAAGAAAGATTCAGGCGGTCGCATGATGATTCGCAGATAAAGCTGTAATTAACTGTCTCGGTAAAGGAAAGCCCGGTCATTATATTTTTTATATTCTCTCTTAAGGCAAGCGTTTTTAAGGGCTGGGTGGTTTCGGACTGCATGAGAGGCAGGGAAGCCGGAATCCTGTTATATCCATAAAGACGCGCCGCTTCTTCCATCAGATCAACAGGCCTTGCAATGTCGACCCTGAAAGAAGGGGGAGTTACTTTAATCGTATCGGCTCCGCTGTTTTTTACTTTAAATTCAATTGATTCTAACAGTGATTTTATCGTGCTTTTGTCAAGTTCCGTGCCGAGTACTCTTCCTGTTGCGCTGATACTGAGCTCGATAGTTTCCGTCTTTTGTATTAACGGGTATTCGTCAATAATCCCTTTTATTGACTTTCCTTTTCCTATTTCCGTCACAAGGCCGGCAGCCCTTACAAGCGCCTTAACTGTTCCACCCGGATCGACTCCCCGCTCGAAACGGTAAGAGGCTTCGGTGCTGAGCCCTGTTTTTTTTGAGGTTTTACGGATGCTCAGCGGGTTGAAATATGCGCTTTCAATCAGGACTCTTTTCGTGGAGCTTCCTATTTCGGAATTGAGTCCTCCCATGACACCGGCTATTGCAGCAGGCTTTTTGCCGTCGCAAATCATCAGCATATCGGGATCCAGTGTCCGTTCTTTCCTGTCAAGGGTTATAAAGGTCTCACCCTTTGTTGCCGTCCGGACTACGATCCTGTTTTCTGCCAGAAGGTCGAAATCAAATGCATGAAGGGGCTGACCGCATTCCAGCATGATGAAGTTTGTTATGTCGACGATGTTGTTTATCGGCCTTTGCCCGACGGATATGAGGCGTTTTCTGAGCCAGAACGGGGAAGGGGCAACTGTTATATCCGCAACAAGGGCGGCCGCGTATCTCGGGCAATGCTCAGGAGCTTCAATTTTTACCGAAGTAAAATCAAATATTTCCTTATTTTTACCCGGCCGCCTTACATCCGGATATTTAATCTTAAACTTTTGTATGGCGGCAATTTCTCTTGCTATTCCGATTACGCTGAGGCAATCGGACCGGTTCGGGGTAAGTCCGATTTCAAGTACATAGTCTGAAAGGCCGATAGCGCGGGCGATGTTGCATCCTGCCTGCAGATTGCCGGGAAGTACCATTATTCCGCTTCCGTCTTCGCCAAGCTCCAGTTCTCTTTCGCTGCAAAGCATTCCTTCCGACGTTTGTCCGCGTATTTCACATTCTGCAAGGAGCGACCCGTCCGGAAGAACTGTTCCGGGCAGTGCAAGAGGCGCAAGCAAATTTTCTTTTACGTTTGGGGCGCCGCATACAACCTGCAAAATCCGGTCACCTGCGTCAACCCGGCAAATCTTCAGGTTACCGGCATTGGGATGAGGCTTTATTTCAATTATGCGTCCTACAACGACTTTTTCAAGATAGTCGAACGGGTCGGCGATTGATTCGACTTCAAGGCCTGCCATTGTCAGGGCTGATGTCAAATCATGAATATCCGTTTCGATGCGGACATAATCTTTCAGCCAGCTTAAACTAACTTTCATATCAGAACTGCCTTAAAAACCTGAAATCGTTTTCGAAGAATTTCCGGATGTCGTCTATTCCGTATTTTAACATTGTAATGCGTTCAACCCCCATCCCGAAGGCAAAGCCTGTGATCCTGGATGTGTCGTATCCGACATTTTCAAATACGGCGGGGTGAACCATGCCCGCTCCAAGCACCTCGAGCCATCCTGTATGTGAGCAGACTCTGCAGCCTTTTCCCCTGCACATGACGCAAAGTATGTCGACCTCGGCGCTTGGTTCCGTGAATGGGAAAAAGCTTGGCCTGAATCTTAAGCTTGTCTTTTCGTCAAACATGAGATGAACAAAGTTGGAGAGAATGCCTTTGAGGTTTCCGAATGATATGTTCTCACCGACCATGAGACCTTCGACCTGGTGAAACATCGGTGTATGAGTGATATCCGAATCGCTCCGGTATACCTTTCCGGGAGCAATAACCTTCAAGGGCGGTTTGCGTTTTTCCATGACCCGCACCTGGATAGGCGACGTGTGAGTCCGGAGGACAATATTGTCCGAAACATAGAAAGTATCCTGCATATCTCTTGCCGGATGATATTTGGGTATGTTGAGAGCCTCAAAATTATAATAGTCGCTCTCAACTTCGGGTCCTTCGGCAATATCAAAACCCATTCGGGTAAATATATCGCAGATCTGTCTTGTAATCTGCGTAATGGGATGAAGTGATCCGGGTAATGCTGATCTTCCAGGTAACGATACATCGATGAAACTGTCTGCGGCAGGCGACCTGGCATCGAGACTGTTTATTGCATCTTCGACAGCTTTTTCCAGGAGTCTCTTTGTCTCATTTGCCCTCTCTCCTGCTTTCGGCCTTTCTTCGGGGGGAAGTTTTGAGATGCTTCTTAAAAACTGGGTAACAATACCCTTTCTGCTCAGGTATTTCAGGGAAACTGCATTTAAGCTATCTTTGCTTTTTGCTGTTTCAATTTCCTTAAGAGCATCCGCACATATCTGATCTATTGTCTTTTCCACTGGTTTAGTTTTGCTTTTACAAATGCGTTAGGAGATAAGGATAAAACGAGTGAAAAGCGTACCAAAAGACTTCCGGCCTTTTGATACGTTACATTCGCCATATGCAATATCATGCCTGATGTGAAGCGATTCCGGCCAGTTGCGCAAATCCTGAGGGATCTGAAATTGCCAGATCTGCAAGGACTTTCCTGTCAAGGTCTATATTTGCGAGTTTAAGTCCGTGCATAAGCCTGCTGTACGACAGATTGTTCATCCTTGCAGCCGCATTTATCCTGATAATCCATAATCTTCTGAAATCCCGCTTGCAGACCCTGCGATCGCGGTATGCAAATGCGAGTGCCCTGTCCACAGTATCTGCTGCTGTCCTGAATAATTTACTATGACCTCCACGGAAACCTTTGGCAAGTTTTAAAACTTTTTTCCGTCTATGTTTTGCTTTGAAACCTCTTTTAATACGCATCTCTTTTCTCCTTCTATGAATAAATCAAGCTGCTTATTTTTAAGATATATGTTTCTTACCCGTGTATTTACCCGTTGGGAAGAAGCAGCCTAAGCTCCCTCTCGTTTGATTTATCAACGAGATGGTGCTTGCGTAATGATCTTTTGCGTTTTGTTGTTTTTTTTGTAAGTATGTGACTTGCATGGGACTTGGCATATACAAATTTACCAGACCCTGTTTTTTTGAAACGCTTTGCTGCGCCACGATTTGTTTTTATTTTAGGCATAACTTTCTCCTTAACTCATTTTCAACCGGAAACGGTGCCGGTTCTTAAGCAATATAATCAAAGGGTTAAATATATAAAATCGTTGGAGTGATCAATATGCTTAATCACGCCAATTCAATCTTTGCAGAACTACACGCAAACAATAAACAGATATTATAGTGATTTAAAAACTTCTTGAATTAAAAGCAGAAAAATCACTTGGGGGCTAAGACCATTATCATGGTACGGCCCTCAAATTTCGGCATTTGCTCCACAACTGTGATTTCTGAAGTTTCACGCACAACTTTTTCAAGCAATTCCCTGCCAAGCTGCATCAGTGTTATTTCGCGGCCTCTGAATACAACGGTTACCTTGACCTTGTCCTTTTTTTCAATGAACTTTTTGATATGATCTATTTTGACATTAAGGTCATGATCACTTGTCTTCGGGCGCACCTTGATCTCTTTAACCTGGAACGAACTCTGCTTCTTTTTAGCCTCCTGTTTTTTCTTTGTAAGCTCGTACTTGTACCGCCCGTAATCCATTATTTTACATACGGGTGGATTTGCATTTGGTGAAATCTCCACCAGATCGAGCCCGAAATCGGAGGCTGCCGCAAGAGCTCTGTAGGTCGGGAGAACGCCAACCTGATTTCCCTCGGGATCTATTACCCTTACCTCTTTTGCTCTAATATCCTGGTTAATATTTGTCTTGTCCGTTCTATCCGGTTTTCCTGATTGTCTGGATATAGCTATACCTACACCTCCCGCAGTCATAGTTGTTTATGCCGGTTTGCCAGCATTTTATTAAATAATAACAAATGCTTACAAGGCAAATTAATAATCACTGTTTATTCAACCTGGAAAAACTATATTACAACTCCGGGAAATGCAAGAAAAAAATTATACCCGGACTTTAACAGTGTGTTATGCTAAGATCACAATATCTATTTTTGCGAGTCAATTGATCTTGAACGATAATAAGATCCTGCTTCAACAAAAATCATTGCAAAAACAAACTTGATGAAAGACCGGAAGATGCACCCGATAAAATATTTAAAAAAGGCAAACTCAGAGAGGATTATCGTATGGCTGTTATGTACGCTTGCAACACTGATACTGTCAGGTTGCGTAACAGTCGGACCTGAATATGTTCCTCCCGCAACAAACGTCCAGGCGGCATGGCATAGTAAATTAATGAGCGGGATAACGGAAAAAGTCCCGGCTCCGGCAGGTCTTGCAAAATGGTGGTCGACGCTTAATGACCCGGTTCTTTCGGACCTTATGGAAAAAGCAGTTGCGAATAATCCGGATATCGGGCAGGCAGGAGCCAGGATTCGCGAAGAGCGTGCGCGGCGGAACATCAGCAAAGCAGGTTTTTTCCCAACCATCAATGCATCAGGCTCTTTTAAAAGGAGCAGCGGCAGCGAAGAAACCGGAAGCGGCAAAGAGTCGGACTTTTACTCGGCCGGTTTTGATGCAAGCTGGGAACTGGATCTTTTTGGCGGTATCGGGCGGTCTCTTGAGGCTTCAACGGCAGAGCTCCGGGCAAGCGAAGAAAATTTGCGGGATGTTCTGGTCTCCCTCCTTGCCGAGGTTGCATTGAATTATACAGAAGTCCGCACCTTTCAGGCCAGGATAGATGCGGCTGAAAAAAACCTTGCCATTCAGGATCAGGCTCATCAAATGGCTCAATCGCGGTACACGGCAGGCTTATCCGGCGGGATTGCGGTTCAGCAGGCAAAATATAACCTCGAAAATACCCGTTCACAGATACCTGCTCTCAGAATATCTCTTGAGGAAGCTAAGAACCGCATTGCAGTGCTCCTGGGAGAGAATCCCGGCTCAGTCCATGAGGCATTGAGGGAGCATAGACCGGTTCCGGCTTGTCCCCCGGAGATTGCGGTCGGCGTGCCCGCGGATGTTTTACGGCGCAGACCCGATATACGCCGTGCGGAGCGAAAGCTCGCAGCGCAGACCGCAAGAATCGGGGTCGCCACTGCAGACCTTTATCCGAAGCTCAGCCTTACCGGCTCGATCGGTTTTGAATCTCTTGATCTTGACAGATTGCTTTTAACCGGAAGCAGGAGCTATAGCTTTGGGCCTCGCGTTACATGGCCGGTTTTCAAAGCAGGTTCGATACGGAGTAATATTGAAGTTCAGTCGGCCCTGCAGGAACAATTGCTTAACCAGTACGAATCCGCTGTTCTTAACGCCCTCAGGGAAGTTGAGAATCAACTGACGGCATATATGGAGGAACAAAACCGCAAACAGTCATTGAGTGAGGCCAGGCAGGCTGCAATACGGGCGGTTGATCTGGCCCAAAACCAGTATCAGGCTGGGTTGACCGATTTTACAGGCGTGCTTGATGCCCAGAGATCGCTTTTATCTTTTGAAGATAATCTTATACAGTGCGAGGGGAGTATTACATCCAGCCTGGTACGATTATACAAAGCGCTCGGGGGAGGCTGGACCTCCATGGCCGATAGCCATACCTGGCCTGAGTCTTAAAGAATAGGAATTTGAAACCATGAACAGCTTAAATACCGAAAAAGATACCAATATTGCTCAAATTCTGGGTATCCGTTCCAAATCAGGACGCAGCAGGAAGTTACTGCGCAAGATAGCCTGGCTCGCTCTTGCGATCGCAATAGCATTTGTTGTCATCAAATGGGGAACTGGTAAAAGTGCCGACAAGCCGGAATACAAGACTGAAACAGTGCAGCGCGGAAACCTCATTGTCACGGTAGCAGCAACCGGGACACTGCAACCTACGAATCAGGTTGACGTCGGCACCGAGCTTTCAGGGATTATCAGAACCGTAGAAGCCGACTTCAACGATATTGTAAAAACCGGACGGGTTCTGGCAAGGCTCGACACATTAAAACTCGAAACCCAGGTTCAGCAGTATAAAGCATCGCTGGACTCGGCTGCAGCCAAAGTACGGCAGGCGCAGGCGACCGTCCGGGAGACCGGGAATGAATTGGCGCGGATCAGAGAAGCCAGGGAATTGAGCGGCAACAGGGTGCCGTCTCAGCACGACCTCGGGGCTGCTGAGGCGGCACATGAGCGCGCGCTGGCCGAAGAAACGGCGGCAATGGCTTCAGTATCCCAGTCCGAGGCAACTCTTAAGACCATCCAGACGGATTTGTCAAAAGCGGTCATCTATTCCCCGATTAACGGGATTGTCCTCAAGCGCTCCATTGAACCGGGACAGACTGTTGCCGCATCCCTGCAGGCTCCCATTTTGTTCACACTTGCAGAGGATTTGACCAGGATGGACCTTCGGGTGGATGTGGACGAGGCGGATGTGGGACGTGTGAAGAAAGGACAGAAAGCCGTCTTTACAGTCGACGGTTATCCGGACCGCGCCTTTCCTGCAAGAATAACGCAGGTCCGATACGGGTCAAAAATAGTAAGCGGTGTCGTCACATACGAAGCCATACTGAGTGTCGGCAATCCTGACTTATTACTGAGGCCCGGAATGACTGCAACTGTAAATATAACGGTCAATGAAATTGAAAACGTGGTTTTAGTGCCGAATGCGGCTCTTCGCTTTACACCGCCGGTTAAAGAAAAGGAAACATCATCCGGAAACAGCAGCATAATAGGCAAACTTTTCCCCAGGCCTCCAAGACCCCAGCCTAAACAAAAAGAATATGCAAAAGCAGACAGAAAAAAATCAAAGGTCTGGACGCTTAAAGACGGACAACTTGTGGAAGTTCCCGTCACAACCGGAGAGAGTGACGGTATAATGACCGAAACAACCGGCGGAGGTGTTGCGCCGGGAATGACTCTGGTTATTGACACAATAAGGAACTGACAATGATCATGACTCATGCCGGACAGGGTAACAGTGACCCGGTTATAGAGCTTAATGCAGTGACCAGGATATATGGCACCGGCACGGCCGCGGTAAGTGCGCTGCAAGGGATTGATCTGAAAATTGATCATGGAGATTTCGTTGCGGTGATGGGCCCGAGCGGGTCAGGCAAGTCGACCTGCATGAATATTCTGGGCTGCCTCGATACTCCATCATCCGGCACATATCGGTTTAAAGGGGTTGAAGTAGGAAATCTTTCACGCGACCAGCGTGCCCTTTTGCGCCG
>JAUYEO010000228.1 GCA_030689795.1 Desulfobacterales bacterium
CTCGACACGCCCGGACACCAGGATTTTTCCGAAGATACGTACAGGGTGCTGACCGCGGTCGACAGCGCCCTCATGGTTATAGACAGCGCCAAAGGAGTTGAACCGCAAACAAAGAAACTGATGGAAGTATGCAGGATGCGCAATACTCCAATCATTACATTTATAAACAAGATGGACAGGGACGGCCTTGCCCCTCTGGATCTTCTTGCAGACATTGAAGAGAGGCTCCAGGTCGAATGCGCCCCGCTCTCGTGGCCTATCGGAATGGGGAAAAACTTCAAAGGGGTTTACAATATTTACCGCAAGGAGCTTCACCTCTTCACCCCGGGGAAAACGACCAGAAACACGGATGGAATTACAATAACAAGCCTTTCGGATCCAAGGCTTGACGATATTTTAGGAAGTGACGCAGGAAGGCTCAGAGAAGATATTGATCTCCTCGAAGGAGCCGCCACTCCGTTTGACATGGAACATTACCTCAGGGCCAACCAGACCCCGGTATTTTTCGGAAGCGCGGTAAACAACTTCGGCGTAAAAGAGCTTCTTGACGCATTCGTTGAAATGGCTCCTGCGCCGCAGCCAAGAGCGGCCATGGAACGCACCGTCTCGCCGTACGAAGAATCCTTTTCGGGTTTTGTATTCAAGATTCAGGCAAACATGGATCCGGCCCACAGGGACCGCATAGCATTTTTGAGAATATGCTCCGGAAAATTCACCCGCGGTATGAAAGTAATTCATAATCATTCCGGAAAGGAGATGACACTGTCTAATGCCACGATATTCATGGCGCAGGACAGGTCGAATGTTGAAGAAGCGTATCCGGGAGACATAATAGGGTTGCACAACCATGGCACGATTAAAATCGGCGATACATTCACCGTGAAAGAACCGTTGAAATTTACAGGCATACCCAGTTTTGCCCCGGAGCACTTCCGCAGGGTGCGTCTGCTGAATCCGATCAAAAACAAGCAGCTCCAGAAAGGACTGACGCAGCTTTCAGAGGAAGGGGCAGTCCAGTTTTTCAAGCCTCTTTCCGGAAACGGATATGTTTTAGGGGCGGTCGGAATACTCCAGTTTGATGTCACAATGGCGCGTTTAAAAGACGAATACGGAGCCGATGCCGTGACGGAACCGGCTGATTATGCCAGAGCGCGATGGGTTGAATGCGGGGACAGGAAAAAGCTCGAACAGTTTGAAAGAGAGAATAAAAACAACCTTGCTCTTGATGCGCAGGGCCACCTGACATATCTTGCCCGCAGCGAATGGAGCCTTGAATACGAAACGAAGCAATGGCCCGAAATAACATTCCTGAACACCCGCGAGCATGATTAATGGCGATGAGAGATTTCGGAAAAGATAATAACTCCGGGAATGTCCGGAAAATGTTCAAAAGCATCTCAGGTCGGTATGACCTTCTGAATACTCTTATCACTTTCGGAAGGGACAAATCATGGCGGAAATATGTTGTACAGGAAGCCTCCCTTAAACAGGACGCTCTTATTCTTGATGCAGGAACAGGAACAGGCAGGATTATGCAGGAAGCTCTTCTTTCGAACAGAAGCATTAAAACATTCGGAACCGATTTTACAATAGAAATGATGCTTGCCGGCAAAAATGAGGTAAACGGAATCTCATGGTGCTGCGCCGATGCTTTGAACCTCCCGTTTCCCGATTCGGTTTTTGATGCCGTAACATCAGGCTATCTCATAAGAAACGTCACGGATACCCGCCGAGCCTTCATGGAGCAGGTACGCACCGTTAAACCGGGAGGTAGAGTCGTATGCCTTGAAACATCCCCTCCCCCGCAAAACATCCTTCGTCCTTTTATTCTTCTTTATCTGAAATTTATAATCCCCATGCTCGGGTTTCTATTTGCAGGAAACAAAAATGCATACCAATATCTTACTTCAAGCACGGAAAGGTTCAAAACGCCGGAGGAACTGTCTCTCATCATGAGAGATGCTGGTCTTTATGATATAAGGATAAAGCGTTTCATGTTCGGAACCATCGCCGTGCTCTCTGGAATACGCCGGGTTCATTTATGATGGACTCGTAAAAAGTCGAAATTCAGACGGCAAAATAAAAAGCTCATTATGCAAGGCGCGCGAATCTTGAGGAATGAAGCGTACTTACTGGTACGCTGCAATGACGAAAGATGAAGCGCAACACAGCAGAATGACTTTTTAGGAAGCCGTCATTTATGATCACCCGGCGATCTGCACGTGCGGCGCAGCTTGTCTGCGTAAATGCCAGGCACAGGTTTAGCCTTCAATAATTTCGTTTAAACCGGAGGGCTATATCCATAGCTATTTAGGCTCTCAGGATACCAGCACCTGCCAACGTAACATTTTCTATTTTTTTTGCCATGATTGCTCCTCCTGATTAGTGAATGAAGCTCCCCGCAGCAGAGCTGCGAGGAATTCTTTCGATTAAATTCATTTGCATAATGCCTTTGTGTTATCTGATTTTTGTGGCATTTCCCCCGGCTGAACTTATCCGACAACCAAGGTCGGCAGCCATGTGATCGTTTGAGGGAATAGTACGCAAAGGGTCAAGCCGATCAGCATCAGGATAACATAAGGGACGATTCCCTTATAAATATCTATGGTTTCAACCCCTTTTACCGCAATCCCTCTTAAATAAAACAGGGCGTATCCGAAAGGAGGAGTCAGGAAGGAGGTTTGGAGATTTACTGCCATTATTACAACAAACCAAAGCTTGTCAAAACCGAGCTGGGCAGCGATCGGCAGAAACAAGGGGAAGCAAATGAGAACAATGCCGATCCAATCGATAAACATCCCCAGGATGAAAACGATAATTTGCATAACAACAAAAGTACCCCATTTGCCAAATCCCAGACCCAAGACGAACTTTGTGACCACATCCCCACCGCCATTGCCGAGGAATACACCCGTGAAACAGGTGGCCCCCACCAACACAATGAGCACCATGGTTGATGTTCTGGCCGTTTTTACAACCGCCTGTTGTAGGGCCTGCCAGGAGAACTTCCCGTAGGCAAGCACCAGCAGGAAGGCGAGGAAGGCCCCTCCTCCAGAAGCCTCGGTGGGCGTGGCAATCCCGGTAAATAAGGTTCCCAAAACC
>JAUYEO010000235.1 GCA_030689795.1 Desulfobacterales bacterium
TAGCTAACAGCCTATCTATCTGCGGATATCGGCGAAAACCTGCGGCATAACTTAAGGACAAAGGATCAACCGATGAATAAATCACCTGTTGTTATAGGAAGCGATCATGCCGCATATCAGCTCAAGGAGAAGATAAAAAAGTTTCTGATTGAAAACGGTATCGCCGTCGAGGATGCAGGCGCTCAGGGGGAGGGTTCGGTTGATTATCCGGATTATGGAATCAAAGTCGCATCTCTTGTTTCTGCCGGCAAATTCGACCGCGGTATTCTGCTTTGCGGTACCGGAATCGGCATGTCGATTGTTGCCAACAGGTTTTCGAATGTCAGAGCGGCTCTTTGCAATGATCTTTTTTCGGCGATTATGAGCCGGCGCCATAACAATTCCAATGTGCTTGTTATGGGGGGGCGTGTAATCGGAGATGTCCTTGCGATTGAAATATTAAAAGCCTGGCTTGAAACACCGTTTGAAGGGGGACGTCATCAGAAAAGGCTTGATAAATTTAACGACATGGGCAGAAGTGCTTGAACAGCAATGTAAAAGATGGAATTTGAAAAAATATTAATTTAAAAGGAAGCGAAAGTTGAACCTGAAATTCGTAGAAGAGACGGATTCTGAAATTGCAAAAGTTATTTCCTGTGAATTTGAAAGGCAGAAAAACACACTGGAATTAATAGCCTCCGAAAATATTGCCAGTCAGGCCGTAATGGCAGTCCAGGGGAGCGTTCTTACAAATAAGTATGCGGAAGGGTATCCCGGCAAGCGTTATTACGGCGGATGTGAAAATGTCGATGTGGCTGAAAAACTGGCCGTTGAAAGGGTCAAAAAGCTTTTCGGAGCTTCATATGCGAATGTGCAGCCCCATTCGGGATCCCAGGCAAACATGGCGGTATATTTTGCATTGCTCCATCCCGGAGACACAATCCTCGGGATGAATCTTTCTCACGGGGGCCATTTAACCCACGGCAGTCCCGCAAGCTTTTCAGGCAGATTCTTCAATTTTGTCCATTACGGAGTTAGTAAGAATACGGGGACCATTGACTATAAAGAGCTTGGCCGGATAGCAGAGAAGCACAGGCCTAAAATGATAGTAGCCGGCGCAAGCGCCTATTCGAGAATGCTTGATTTTGAAGCCTTTGCCGGAATTGCCGGATCAGTGGGAGCCTATCTGATGGTTGATATGGCTCATATAGCTGGTCTTGTTGCTGCAGGGATTCATCCGTCTCCCATACCTTTTTCAGATGTTGTGACGTCGACTACCCATAAGACATTGAGGGGTCCGCGGGGTGGCCTGATACTCGCCAGGGCTCAGTTCGGTGAAAAACTCAACAGGGAAATTTTTCCGGGAATTCAGGGCGGACCGCTGATGCATGTAATTGCGGCAAAGGCTGTTTGTTTCAAGGAGGCACTTTCCGAATCGTTCAGAGCATACCAGGTCAGCACGGTAAAAAATGCAAAAGCGATGGCTGAAAATCTGATGAAAGCAGGCGTCAATCTTGTGTCCGGCGGTACGGATAATCACATGATGCTTGCCGACCTGAGAAATTTGAATATTACAGGAAAAGATGCTGAAAATGTGCTTGGGCTGGCGGGAATAACCGTGAACAAGAATTCCATACCGTTTGAAACATTAAGCCCGTTTATTACCAGCGGGATCCGTATAGGAACCCCTTCCCTTACCACAAGGGGGATGAAAGAGCCGGAGATGGAGATAATTGCAGGTCTCATTGTTGATGTCCTCATGAATCGCACGGATGATTCGGTTATTAAGCGCACAAAAGATAAAGTCCGCGAGCTTTGTGATGCATTTCCGATATATAATAATTACTGACGCCGGCTTCGTAAAAAGTCATTCTGCTGTGTTGCGCTTCATCTTTCGTCATTGCAGCGTACCAAAAAGTACGCTTCATTCCTCAAGATTCGCGCGCCTTGCATAATGAGCTTTTTACAAAGCCGTCTGGATGTTGATTTTTTACGAGTCCACCATGGTTTAATAGTTGTAAGGAGCAGATAGATTAAATGCCTGATAAAAACAGCCGCCCTTCATGGGACAGATATTTTATGGATATCACGGCCCTTGTAGCCAGAAGATCTACATGCCTAAGACGCTCCGTGGGCGCTTCGATAGTCAAGGACAAGAGAATCCTTTCGACGGGTTATAACGGCGCTCCTTCCGGTTTGAAACATTGTCTTGAAATCGGCTGCCTTCGTGAAAAAATGAATGTCGCGTCCGGCGAGAGGCATGAGCTCTGCAGGGGAATTCACGCCGAGCAGAATGCTATAATTCAGGCTGCTTTTCATGGGGTTTCCATACGCAGCGCCTCGCTTTATTGTACAAATCTTCCCTGTTCCATATGCGCCAAGATGATAATAAATGCCGGCATAAAAAAAATATATTATCTGGATGGATATGCAGACACCATCTCTTTCGAAATGCTTAAGGAAGCGGGAATAGAAGTAATCAAAATTGAGAATATCTGACCGGGAGGCTTTTTATGAAATGTCCTTTTTGCGCGGAACTTGACAACAAAGTCATTGATTCAAGATTGAGCAAGGATGGGAACGTGATTCGCAGGCGCAGGGA
>JAUYEO010000236.1 GCA_030689795.1 Desulfobacterales bacterium
GTCGAATAAAACACCCAGATATCTTTTCCAGGGTGGGAGAAGATCCACAAGATTGGTGACGATAACACGTTTTAAGCCTGTCTTTTCCATCACCTCCTTGACGTAGCAAAAATTGGTGTCAAGGCATATGAGGGTCTCTGCCCCGGAATCTCTGACCATGTAGTCGAGTTCATGGGAGGTGTAGATCGGGGAAACCGGAACGATCACCGCCCCCAGTTTCTGAATTCCGATAAAGGCGATGACCCATTGGACGCAATTGGAGACATAGATCATCACCCGGTCCCCCTTGCGGATTCCCAGATCCTCCAGGGCTCCGGCAAAACGCGCGCTTAAGTCATACAGCCGGCGATAGGAAAACTTTTCGCCCAAATAGATAATGGCTGTATTATGCGGGTATTTTTTCGCCATCCTGTCAAAGCGTGTATAGGTCAGCTCATTGGCGAGATCATTGGCATCGGTACTTATCATTCTTATGACTCCTCGATCCCAAAATAAGCAGAGCGCACGTCCGGGTTGTCCATAAGCTCTTGTTTGCTGCCTTCCATTACCGCCGATCCGTTTTCAAGAATATAGGCGTAATCCACGATCGGCAATACAGGCCGGGCATATTGTTCGGTAATGATGATCGAAAGTTTCATTTCATCACAAATCCCTTTGGTGGCAAGAATCAATTCGGCCTGCATCAAAGGGCTCAATCCCATAAGCGGTTCGTCCAGAAGCAGAATCTTAGGCTGAGCCATCAATGCCCGGCCGATCGCCAGCATCTGCTGTTCTCCCCCGCTCAGGAAACCGCCGATGCGCTTTTTAAGTTTTTCAAGGGGCGGAAATATTTTGAATACATATTCGAGCGTATCGCGGGCCTCGGATGATGAAGCCAGGTACCCGCCGATCTTAAGATTTTCAAGTACGCTGCTTTCGTTAAATATGCGCCGCCTTTCCGGGCAGAGTACGATACCTTTACGTGCCCGCTGGCTCGGTTTCAGACCGGAAATATCTTCTCCCATGTACCTGATCTCGCCCATAAGAGTGATCCGCTCGCCGCCGGCCATGGCTTCTTTTTTTTGAATATCCTGCATGATGCCCGAAAGGGTGTACATCAGTGTCGATTTGCCGGCGCTGTTGGCGCCGAATACCCCTATGATCTGGTTGACCCCGCACTTGATATTGATATTGTTGAGCGCCAGCATATTTTCGTAAAACACCATAAGCCCGGTCGCTTCAAGCATGTTTCATAACCTCCTCAACCTTCTGAGATCCGAAATAAGCCTCTTTGACCCTCTCATCGGCCATGACCTCTTCCGAACTTCCTTCCGTGAGCTTTTCCCCGAAATTGAGCACCATTATCCGGTTAGCCACCCGAAACAGCTCCCTGAGCCGGTGTTCGATCATGATCAGGGTAATGCCATCCATTTGCAGACGTTCAATCAGGGGCACCATGCTGGCTATTTCGCTCATGCTTAAACCGGAAAATACTTCGTCGCAAATAATGATCTCTGGTTTTAAGGCAAGGCAGCGGGCGAGCTCCAGGCGCTTGAGATAGCCGGTAGGCAGGGTGGAGGCGGTTTTGTAAGGCACGTATGAATCCCGCTCAAAGCCGATCTCCTCCAGAATATCGATGCTGACGGTGTTTCGGTCCCCCAGCCTCCCGCCGCCGCGCCATCCCCCCGTGCGTTTCGCCCGGGGAGAAAAAAGGGGAATGACTAGGTTCTTATAGGCCGGCAGGGTAAAATAAGGCCGCATGATCTGAAATGTGCGGGTAACACCCATGTCGGCAATCTTATGGGGTGGCTTGTCGGATATATCTCTGCCCCGGAAGAAAACGCGCCCTGACGTTTTTTTGATGAATCCGGTGATGCAGTTTACAATTGTAGTTTTCCCCGAGCCATTGGGGCCGATGATCCCTAAAATTTCGCCTGTATGAACCTCGAAACTGACACCGTTTAAAGCCTGTATGCCGCCAAAGGCCTTGCTGATTTTATCTACCCGGAGAATCGGTTCTTTACCTGCATCCGGTTTCATGTCTGGTTTCATGTCTGATTTCATATCCGGTTTCATATCCGGGTCCACCTTTCAAACTGTTGATATTTGCGTTGCCCGTAAACCATGATCCCTTCGCTGCGAAAAACGATAAAAGCGACCAGAATCATCGCATAGAAAACAACGCGCAGGGTTCCGAACTCCCGTAAAAGCTCTGAGATGGGAACCAGAATCAGACAACCCAGCACGGGTCCGACAAGGGTTCCCCCCCCGCCGATCACGGTTGCGGCAATGGGCAGAATTGAAAAGTCGAGTGCAAACTGCGAAATGCCGGACCACATATAGATATGCACCAGGCATGCGCCGCTCA
>JAUYEO010000253.1 GCA_030689795.1 Desulfobacterales bacterium
ATAATATACGAGATAAACCGCAGGTTTTTGCGCGATGTCGCAGTCCGTTTTCTGGGCGACGAAAACCGGATGCGTGGCATGTCAATCATTGAAGAGGACACGGAAAAGAGAATCCGCATGGCGCATCTTGCAATAGTCGGATCACATTCCGTAAACGGGGTGGCACAAATTCACAGCAGGCTGCTTAAAGAAAAAGAACTGAAAGACTTCGATGAGATGTATCCCGGCAAGTTTAACAATAAGACAAACGGAATAACTCCCCGCAGATGGCTGCTTGCGGGAAATCCAAGGCTTTCCGAGCTTATTACTTCGCGCATAGGAAATGAATGGCCCAAAGATCTGGACCAGCTCCGCAAAATAGAGCCTTTTATCAAGGATTCCGGTTTTGTAAAAGAATGGAAAGCTGTAAAGTTTGCAAATAAAGAGCGGCTTGTGAAGATTATAAAAGATAATACCGGCATCCAGATAGATCCGGGTTCAATTTTTGACATACAGGTGAAAAGAATACATGAATACAAGAGACAACTGTTAAATATTATTCATATTGTTTACTGCTGGCTGAAGCTCAAGCAGGAGCCTGATTTTTCAATGCACCCGCGTACTTTTCTTTTTGGAGGGAAAGCGGCGCCGGGATATTTTACAGCCAAAACCATCATCCGCCTCATTTGCCATGTCGCCGAAATGCTGAACCGCGACACATCGACGAACAAGACAATCAAGGTCGTATTCATTCCCAATTACCGGGTTTCTCTTGCAGAAAAAATGTTTCCTGCTGCGGATCTCTCCGAGCAGATATCAACGGCCGGCTTTGAGGCTTCAGGGACTTCCAATATGAAATTTGCCTTAAACGGAGCCATGACTATCGGAACTCTGGACGGGGCAAATATAGAAATAATGGAAGAGGTCGGGAGGGAAAACATATTTATTTTCGGACTGACTGCTGAGGAAGTCTCGTCAAGGTGGCCGTCCTACAATCCGCGTGAATATTACGCAAAGGATCCTCTCCTTGCGAGGGCTATAGACCTTATCCGTGAAGGATTTTTCAGCCCAGAAGAGCCCGATATTTTCCGTTCCCTTGTCGATTTACTGCTGAATGACGACAGATATTTTGTGCTCGCCGATTTCGAATCATATTATAACTGCAACAGGGAGGTTGATGCGCTGTACAGGGATCAGGATGCATGGACCAAAAAAGCGATATTGAATGTTGCGAGAATGGGCAAGTTTTCATCAGACAGAACAATCATGGAATATAACCGGGATATATGGCATGCGGAACCCTGGCCGGTAATTAAGGAATAAAAAGGCAAAGGGCTGATTTGCTTTTTGAGAGCTTAGCCGGGTAGGGGTATGGACAGAAGAGCAGAACTGAACTTTGAAATATCATCAACTTATATATTGATGTATGTCTCGAGTTCGTTCCCTTTTTCACCTTACCTTCAACCCCTCATCCAGATAGCGTATAATCGGGAAAAGGAAGAACTCAATCACCCGCCTTTTGCCCACATTGATCTCGGCGGTAACGGACATTCCGGGCTTTATCGGATACACCGTACCGTCTTTGGTTTTCAGTGCATCTGAAAAAAGCTTAAAGCGAACCGGGTAGCCTCCAGTTTCAATCTCCTTCTCTTTATCTGCATTCTTTTCTTTGCTGTTTTCCTCCAGGTTGTATGGATTGATACTCTCAACTGCGCCTTCGATTGTGCCGTACTTTTGGGAGGTTATGGTGTAGAGTAGAGAGATGGTCTATGCGGTTTTAGGTTCGGCCTATTTGTTTCCGCCTCTTTCATACGACGGTGCCTCATTATCCTAACCAGGGGGGCATATCCGGGACGTCCATAAATAAGTAATTAACTTGACAGGCAACAGCTTTTATGTTAGCAGGATCACATGCCGAGATTAGCCCGCCTTGACGCTCCGGGTGTTTTGCATCACATCATCATCCGCGGAATTGAGCGTCGCAAGATATTCGGAGACAATCAGGATAAGGATAACCTGATTGATCGTCTGTCTATTCTTTTGCCTGAAACAAAGACCATATGTTACGCTTGGGCATTGATGAACAATCACGCCCATTTTTTATTTCGGAGCGGCCATTCCGGGATATCGACCCTGATGCGAAGGCTGCTTACCGGGTACGCAATCTATTATAACCACAGGTATCGTCGTCACGGACAGCTTTTTCAGAACAGGTACAAGTCGATCATCTGCCAGGAGGATATATATTTTAAGGAACTGATACGCTATATTCATCTGAATCCTTTACGGGCAAAGCTGGCACCTGATATTCAGGGTCTTAATAAATATCCGTACAGCGGTCACAGTGTTATAATGGGGAATAAGAAATGCGGATGGTTTGATACAAAATACGTGCTTTCATATTTTGGTCAGAAAGAATCAGCCGCAAGAAAGCGTTATTATTCATATGTTAAAGAAGGAACCGATCAGGGCAGGAGGCCGGAACTTGTCGGAGGGGGTCTGATTCGAAGTCTTGGCGGTTGGTCTGCTGCAAGGAAATTACGTTTAAGGGGTCATGACCGGGTTAAAGGAGATG
>JAUYEO010000189.1 GCA_030689795.1 Desulfobacterales bacterium
ACAACATTGCCGTACATGCCAAAATAGCTAACAAAGGAAATTCAACTGCTTATAGAGTTACTCTCTCGTTATTCATGGAGGATTGGGCGCAGAAATTCGACAATCTGGGCGATAACCCGCCGGGCGGCATGTTAAAATTTAATGAAACTGTAAGCATCCCCGGCTTGAAACCTGGTATGCACATACTCGTTGCAAGAGTAAGCTTCGAGGAGCAGAACGGAACTTCCCACAGGATTTATGAATATTCCCCTTTTTCGTATAAAACTGACGGGATCAGGAAAGAACAGCAGGAGCTCTCTCTGGAGCTGAAACCGCCGGTATTCAATACACGGGCTTTCTGGGAGAAGAAGAAGGAAATAAAAATTCATTTGAATAATCCGCATGACTATCCCGTATCGTCGCAAGTTTCGTTTTTCCTTCCGGACGGTTATACCGCGGAGGAATCGACGGTTACAACAGAAATTTCTCCGAACAAAAATATTACGGAGAACGTTGCCGTTGAAAAGGACAAATCGATCAATCATGGAGGAAAGATTCTTGCAGTTGCATGGTATGAGAAGGATGGAATCATCTATTCGGTTAAATCAGAAGGGATTGCGGGAGTCGAAGAAAAACCCGTACTCTTCAAGTGGTATGTGCTTTTCAGTATAATTATTCTGATTGCCGTAACAATTTTAAAAATCGTGAGGCGGAAGTCGTGAGGCGTAGTTCGTACTTCGAATAGCGTACATCGAAGCCTTTCAAGTAAAGAGAAACATAGACATGTAAATCAGAAAAAATAGTAAAACGCGTTTCATGTCCAGCTCTCGAACCAGGATTTTTGATACTAAGAATCCGAAGAGTTTTTTGAAACTATTTCCTTTAAAACCGGATCATTTATCAGCCTGTTAAGGCATGACGTCAGCTCATCGAATTCCGATGTTGTTTTAAACTCCATGCTTATAATGAAGGTATTTCCCTCAAAGTCGGCAGGGGGTATGAGTTTTATTCCTCCGGTAAGCGCAAGTTTCTTTAAATTTCTCCTGAAATTATCTTCAGCCTTCATAATTGCCGGAAAACGCCTCGATTTCAGATATTGCCTTATTTTATGAGTTTTCCGGTTTCGGTCTGAATCTTCATCTGAAAGGATATTCTGAAAATCAACACCGTTAATCAATTCCAAAACTGAAATCCCTTCGCGGGCTGCAATCTCATACGAAAGCGTCAGAAACTCCCGCTGCTTGTTAAGGCTCAGCTTTAAATTGTCGAAAATTTCCGCAAATTGAATTCCGGAACCATTATATTCGGGTTTGACCAGTTCAAGTGCCATCACCATTGAAACAGAGCCTGAAAGAATGTATTGCTGTAACGGTTCCGGAAGGTCACACAATCTTATTATTTTTCCGGATAGATCCGAATTATCCGGTAAGCCGAGCTGAGAAGCAGTCGCCGGTAAATCCTTCTCTTTACACAAACCAGACAGCATTTTATAACACCTCGATATTTCTATTAAATTCAGTTGCCTCTGGAGAGAATTATCGGTGATTGCAAGCTTTGCACACTCGAACCTGTCTGCATCCGATTCTATCGTCCTTGCGGAAATATTTGTCCAGCCGAGATTTACAGCCGACCGGATGCGCCTGAAGCCGCTTATAACGGTATACCCTGATTTTTTCCTGATTACTATCGGTGAGTTAATAAGACCTGCGTTTTTTATTGAACCGGAAAGGCCCTCTATATTCTCTTCAGTTGTTATCCTGAATGTATGATCCTCAATGTCTATTGAGGAGATGTGGATAATTTCGTCCTTCCATGTCATAATTCGGCGCCGGTCAGACGTTTCAAAGCTTCCATATACTTACTGCGCGTGTTGTCGATGACATCTTTCGGAAGGGATGGAGCGGGCGGCTTTCTGTTCCATTTGATGGAGATGAGATAATCCCTTAAATACTGCTTGTCGAAACTCAACTGGGGTCCGCCGGGTTTATACGAATCCTTCGGCCAGAACCTCGAGGAATCGGGGGTTAAAACTTCATCTATGATGATAATTTTGTTTTCCACGATTCCGAATTCAAATTTCGTATCGGCAATAATAATGCCTTTCTGAGCCGCAAGTTTTGAACCCTTTATGTATATTTCAATGCTCAGTTCTTTTACTTTTTCAGCAAGCTTTCTTCCTATTATTTTAACTGTTTCATCAAAATCGATATTTATATCATGGGTACCGACCTCCTCTTTTGTTGAAGGAGTAAATACAGGTTCCGGCAGTTTGTCGGATTCCTGCAGCCCTTTTGGAAGCTTTATACCGCAAATCTCACCATGCTCCTGATAGGAACTCCATCCTGAGCCTGACAGGTAACCCCTTACCACGCATTCTATTGGAAGAGGTTCGGCTCTTTTCACAAGCATGCTTCTTCCGTAAAGCTCTTCGGAATATTTTCTGCATTCAGCAGGGTACTCGGCCACATTGCTTGAAATCACATGGTGTTGCACCAGGGGCCTAATCGCATCAAACCAGAACAAAGATATGCTGGATAAAATTTTGCCTTTATCAGGTATCGGGTCGGGCATCACAACGTCAAATGCCGAAATTCTGTCCGTGGCAATCATTAAAAGCTTATCGCCAAGGTCATAAATATCCCTCACCTTTCCTCTTTTTAACAGCTTGATATCGCCAAAATCGGTTTCACAAATCGCCTGTACCATTCACTTCCCCTTTCTTTTCTTCCCTTCCATAAAAGCAGTTATATATATTTTTACAATCTCAAGAGATGATTTTTTAATCCGGTTGAACTTAATGCCGATCTCATATTTTCCGCTGCGTCCCGGCACTGTATGAACAGCCCTGCCTTTGATTTCAACAAGTTCATCTTTCAATCCTATTGAGAGGTGAACAATGTTTTTAGGATCCACCGGAAAATGCGTTTCAAGCCTGATTCCGGATTCTGAAACATCAAGGGTTCGCCCTATTCCCTGCTTGATTAAAACATCCTTTTCATAAACACCAAAATACAGCAAATTGAGGGATCTTACTCTCAGGTGTTTTCTTTTATTTTCCGTCATCTCTCTCACCTTTTGTTTATAAAGCGGACAAAATTGATGATGTCGTAAAAAATCAAATAAAGCTATTTTTTTGTCGCTGTGCTTTTTTTATACATCTCACTTGCAACCATCGTGGTTGCCGATATACAGGTTCCGAGATTTTCAAGAATATTTTTAAAAGTTACAGATAACTGATCGTATTCCTTATGAATAATACCGATATCAAAGGGGCTGACTTCAAGATCTCTTGAAGCAAAAACGGAGGCGGAATGAGGTTCCTGGCCGATATTGATAAAAGGGATATGGCCTATAAAGTCTCCTGCGGAAAGACTCAATATGGGATGATAACCGCTTTTTGTATTACGCGCTATCAGAGCCTCTCCCTCCGTAATTATATAAGCGTTGGTATTGTTTGTGCCCTGCTCTATAAGCATTTTTTTACCGCTTAACATCTCATTTATTTTTACTTTACCTGAATTGATGCCAACCAGCATAGCTGTCTGTTTTTTCAGCCTGTTGTCGAGGCTTTTAATCATCTCCTTTAATTCATTAGATAATTTCGTATATTCACCATAAAGCCTCTGCGAATCGAGCAGCCCCAGTTGAACGGTTCCTGCGGCCACAGCTGAAGCGCTTCTCACATTCTGGCCCGGCATCACCGCCGATATGCTCCCGACAAATGACCCGTCGGTTAATCTCAGTATGGTAATAGTCCCCTGGGGAGTTTCTTTGACAATTTCAACGGTTCCTTCGAGTATGGTCCACAACCAGTTTCCGAATTTGCCTTCCGCCACAATACTGTCGCCGTCATA
>JAUYEO010000260.1 GCA_030689795.1 Desulfobacterales bacterium
CTTCTGAAGAAAAGCTCATGACTATTCTTACCTTCCTCGCAATTTCCCTCAAGCATTATTGTGAAACCGGAAAACTTTTAAAAATGAGTTGAGCATCTGTAATTTCATAGATAATGATAAAATTTATGGCAATACTACAGAGTCGGATGGAGTGTTTTGTTATACTTTCTTTAAGGCAATTGGAAAGAAATGATTTTCCAACAACCGGCTGAAACTGAAGTGTGCAGGCGCGTCGGTTGATCCGAAACGTTATATAAACCTTTCGTCTGCTTTTATCTCACGCATTTTATCAATCTTGTCAGAGAGCCACCCGATCCGTTCGGCTTTCTGATTGTCAAATTCCGGAACGTACGGCTTTATATCGATAAGAGGAGTCCCATCCACAACATCTATGTTCTGAATATAAAGTCTGTTTTTTTCAATATCAACAAGCCGTACAATTGACAGTCCGATTGCATTGGGACGCCGTGGAGCCCTTGTTGCAAAGACTCCCCGCAGTTTGTCGTCAAGAAAGGGGATAACCTCGAGGGAAAAACCCTTTGAAAGATGAAAATGATAAAGTAAAATAATGTGAGAAAATCCATCGAGATCCTTAAGCCCGTTTTCAAATTCAGGTTTAATATCAATGGTTCCTTCAACACCATTTGCGGCGGCAGGCTGAATCGGCATTTTTTTTGCTTCTTTAAAGGGAGAGTGAATAATACCTATCGGCCTGAATATTATCTGAACATCCATTTTCTTTATTCTCCTGATCATTCCTATAATAATAGCATGTCATTTTTTTTGTTGCCGGAATGAATATAAAGGATGTAACAATACCTTTGAATAACATTTTATCTGCCGTAGGTCTATGGCGGATTAGCGAAGCAGCCTGATTTCAAAACATGAAATATATCGATATTAAAAACACGGAGAGCTTGCCCTCAGGATTTCTGAAAGAAGGTGAATCCTTTTCTTTCAGTTGTCACAGCGGGATTGCCTGCTTCAACAAGTGCTGCCGTAATATAAATCTTTTCCTGTATCCATATGATGTGCTCAGACTCAGAAAGAGGCTCGGAATTTCCTCTGACGAATTTCTCGATAACTATGTAGACATTGTTTTGCGGCCATCCGGATTTTTCCCGGAAGTTCTTCTCCGCATGTCTGAGAACCCGGAAAAAACATGCCCTTTTTTAACTGAAACAGGCTGTTTTGTATATTCCGACCGCCCTGATACATGCCGGACTTTTCCTGTTGAGCAGGGTATATACCATGATGCAAAGAATAATAAAAACACCCTGATCCATTTTTTCCGTCCGCCCGGTTTCTGCCTTGGGCAGAATGAAAACAAAAAATGGACGGCAGAATCGTGGGCAAAAGACCAGGACGCCTCGGCTCATAATAAAATGACGGCCATGTGGGCCGACCTTGCAAGCCTTTTTCAAAACAATCCATGGGAAGGCGAAGAGACCAATGGCCCAAAGGCAAAAATGGCTTTTATGGCCACATACAATATCGACAGGTTCAGGGATTTCATCTTCACAAGCAGCTTTTTGAAACGATACATCATAAAACACGAGTTGTTAACAAAGATAAAAAATAATGATTCGGAACTGCTGAAGTTCGGCTTTGTCTGGGTTAAATATTTCCTGTGGGGAATAAGCTCAAAAATTTTTCGCCTTAGATGATCTGTCAGAAAAAACATCAAAAGATCATTCTTGAAACCGGCCTTCTTTCGGGAACGTACTCACGGGCGATTTTATCTTCGTTCCATTCTTTTGAAACGTAAAGATTGCAGTAGCAACTCCCATATTCCTTTACATCCTGAATCCTGTAAGCGCAGGGGCAGATCATATCTTCATCGTTTTTTCTGTTTCCTGATGCCAGCCTGCAGGGGCATGCCATATACCCGTAACGTTCTTTGTTGACAAGAAGGGCTTCAAGCATCTCAAAGACTCTTTCCCTGTCGTTATTGAAATAATATCCCTTCGGCTCCTGAACTTTTCTCAGCATTTCATAAAGAGCTTCCGTCTCCATCATAATCCCAGAGCCTCCTTTATCTCTTTTTCTTTATAACCGACTATTATCTTATCGCCTATTATTACAGTAGGAAATGAGCAGTTCGGGTTAAATTTCTTTATTTCTTCGAGGATTGCAGCCCTTTCTTCTCCCTGTAAAAGGTCCACATCAACAAAATCGTATTTAACTGTGCAATCGCCAAGAAGTTTTTTCGTTGCCTTGCAGTGACTGCATGTGCTGAGTGAAAATATCTTGACCGGAGCCATATGATTATCCTTTCATAATATTGAGATCTTTGCGTAACATCTGACCTGAGGCGTTAAATATTATATTACTTAAATGTATTCAACCAAAATTTTACAGCTGTATCTTCATCTCCCGTTCCTCGTTTTCCCGACTTCTTAACTTCCTGTATTACCTGATCTCCCCCGGCTCCATATGACAAAGCGCGGCAAGCATATGAGGAAAAGAAGCAGGATGAAAAGTATCTCCCGATAAAATCGCTTCAATGGTTTTTTCAGCAGCTTCAGCAAAATCCATCCTGCCCGTTATCCTGAAAAGGCGCAAAAGGTTCCGGATTGCAACAGAGCCCGGTGATGGGATTACGCTGTCCGAATCATCTTTTACCCTCAAAATAAGGTTTTTATCATGTTCATGGCCTGTCATGTAAAAGCCGCCATCTTCTGCATCATAAAATAATCTTAAATGCTCTTCTGAAAGTAAAACGGCGGTTTCAAGCCATTTTGATCCGGAATCGGAATCGTAAAGGTCGATAAGCCCTGAAACAAAAAATGCGTAATCGCTTCCCATTCCCGGAATATTTTTTTCCCCATCCCGCCATCTTCTGAAAAGCCTTCCTATATTTTCGTCATATAGATCAGACAATATGAATTCTGCCGCGTTTTTTGCCGCTCCAAGATATTTCTTATCGCCAAGAACCTGATTTGCCTTGCAAAGCGCCGATATCATAAGACCGTTCCAGGAAGTAAGTATCTTGTCGTCAAGATGTGGTCTTTCTCTTTTTATTCGTGTGTAATACAGTTTGTTTTTCGCTTCGTTTATGATCCGGGCGGTTTTTTCTTTTGAGAGGTTAAATTTTATTGCCGTCTCTTCAACTGTGTGCCCGGCATAAAGAATATTTTTCCCTTCAAAGTATCCATGAGGATCCTGTTCTGCGTTTCCTCCCGGAATCACCCCAAAATGGAATGAAATTATACCTGCCGCGTCATCTCCAAGAATACTATTCAGCTCTTCCCTGCTCCATACATAAAAAGCCCCTTCAATCTTTTCCTCTGCTTCTCCGGAACTTCCCTGAGTCGGTTTACCCGGAAGACTATCTGCATCTTCAGCCGAATAGAAGCCTCCCTGAGAGCTTGTCATGTCACGAAGAACATAACCGGCGGTTTCTCCGGCAATTGTTGCAAAATAATCGTCGGATGTTATCTGATAAGCTTCAAGATATGTCGTGATAAGCTGAGCGTTATCGTACAACATTTTTTCAAAATGCGGGATATGCCATCTTTCGTCGGTTGAATACCTGTGGAATCCTCCGCCGATTTGATCATAAATGCCTCCCCTGGCCATTGCTTTCAGCGTAAAGTCCGCCATATGAAGAGCCTTTTCAGCGGAAGCTGCTTTTCCGGCTTTTTTTCCGTATGAAGAATAAGCAAGGAGAAAATTTAATATGGACGGAGATGGAAACTTGGGGGCTTTTCCAAATCCGCCTGACTTTCCATCAAATACTGACGCATAATATTCGAAAGCTTTGTCAAGATGAGCCCGCCTGTTTTGCTTTGAAGCAGTAATTTTCCGTCCGGGAGAAAGATTCTTTCTCAATACCTCCGTAAGCGTATCGGCAGAACAGATTACTTTCCCATAAGTTACAGGATCTTTCCAGGCAACTGCAATTTTATTAAGAAGATCGGGCCACGCGTTAATTCCAAACCTTGATTTGCCCGGAAAATAAGTGCCGCCGAAAAAAGGTTTAAGTTTCGGTGTTAAAAACAGATTCAAAGGCCATCCGGCTGAACCTGTTAATGCTGTTACAGCGCTGATATACAGGCGGTCAATATCCGGCCTTTCTTCCCTGTCGACTTTAATACATATGAAGTTTTCATTCATTATTGCGGCGATCGCAGGATCGGTGAAAGATTCCTTTTCCATTACATGACACCAATGGCATGTTGAATAACCTATTGATAATAAAACTGGTTTATTTTCCTTTTCCGCCCTGGCAAAGGCCTCTTCGCCCCACGGGTACCAGTCCACCGGATTATATGCATGCTGCATAAGATATGGACTCTTCTCGTTTATCAGATGGTTGGGGATCTTCTTTCCGGAGTTATCCGGTCTTGTTTCTTCCGTTTTCATAACTACACCCTCCATACATACTTCGTTTTCACAGATCCGGGCTTGACAATAATAATGCGGTTCTTACTTTAATTGAGAATAATTCCTGTTTAGGATTTGTCCAATTTTTCACCGGGAAAAATATGACTATCTCGAAAAAAATGGCGTTCAGACGGCAAAGTAAAAAGCTCATTATGCAAGGCGTACGAGTCTTGAGGAATGAAGCGTACTTGTTGGTACGCTGCAATGACGAAAGATGAAGTGCAACACAGCAGAATGACTT
>JAUYEO010000263.1 GCA_030689795.1 Desulfobacterales bacterium
AGATAGATATTGACCCGGATTTTGGGGTCAATGCTGTTCATCGTCTCGACAAGGAGGCAAGCGGCGTTATTTTTCTGGCCGCCTCCCGGGAGATGCTTCGATTTTTTTCAAACCAGTTTCAATCCCGCCAGGTAATAAAGATGTACGCCGCTATTTTGCACGGCCTTCTCGAAAAACCGGAAGGAAATGATTTGTGGGAGACATGGCGATGGCCTCTTGCTGATACCGCCGGAGGACGGTTTAATCCTCAAGGCTCAGGGCACAGGAAGCACAGCGAGACCCGTTTCCGGGTTCTTGACCATAGCGCTCATTATACGATGGTGGAAATTGAACTTCTCTCAGGCCGTACGCATCAGATCCGGCGACATGCGAAACTGTCCGGTCACCCGGTAGTCGGTGACACGCGCTATGGCTCGACCCGGGCAGCAAATTACCTTAAACAGCATTTTGCGTTTGAACGTCTCGCGCTCCATGCGCGTTCGCTCACATTGCGGCTGCCGGGTGGAAAAGATCCGGAAACCATCGAATCTCCGTCAATTCCAGGTCAGATGCTGGAATTGTTTAGAAATGACCATGCCGGTGAGATCACATAAGGAGCAATAAAAAATGGACGAATTCCCTGAAAATGCGGTGGAGATGATCAACGGACTTATTGGCGGCTTCAACAAGTCCATAGGCCTTCGTTTCGTCAAGGCTGCCCCAAACGAGTTCGTTGCTGAAATAGAAATCAACGAGAGGCACCTTCAGCCTTACGGGATAGTACATGGAGGTGTTTACGCCGGTATGATCGAGACATTATGCAGCACAGGCGCGGCGTTGAATGTATTTTCCGAAGGGAAAAGCGCTGTCGGGATTGAAAACACAACCTCTTTCCTGCGGGCTGTGCGCTCGGGCACATTGCGCTGCACCGCCAGACCCATTTTAACAGGAAGACGCTCGCACGTGTGGGAAGCACAGGTAACGGATGACCGCGAACGGCTGGTCGCAACCGGCCGTGTACGGCTGATAGTACTCGAACCGGGCTCCGAGGCAGACGGCATAACCGTCGAACTGAACACCAAACCGGAGTGATTCCCCTATCCATCCGGGAATCGGAAATTTTATCCGGATCCCGTTTTTTTATTCATTACCTCCTTTCGTATGATTATTATTTGACAAACAAAGCTCTTTTTTGATTGATTTATGGTCAGAAAAGAGGTATGTTTTAGCCATGCTCGAACGAACCGCTGAAAAATATCTAATTAACTGGTATCGGAAAAACCACAGAAAACCGCTGGTGTTAAGAGGCGCCCGCCAGGTCGGCAAATCCACTCTGGTGCGTCATTTTGCGGAAAAAAACGGTCTTGTTTTAAATGAAGTCAACCTGGAACAGAATCTTTATCTGAACAATCTTTTTAAGACCCTTGATATAGATTCGATTATAAGAGAACTGGATGCGCTTGTCGGGAGAAATATCCAAGATCCCGGCGCGCTATTATTCCTTGATGAGATTCAAGCTACCCCCCACGCGATACAGGCTCTCCGGTATTTTTATGAAGAGAAACCAGAACTTCCAGTGATATCAGCCGGATCTCTGCTAGAATTTGCATTGGCCGGCCACCATTTTTCAATGCCCGTCGGCCGAATCGAGTACTATCATTTAGGCCCTATGACTTTTAGGGAGTTCTTATCCGCTGTTGAACCGGGGCTGAACCGGTATCTTTCGGAATTCCGGATCAATAAAACCATGCCTGTTACGGCTCATCAAAAACTGGTCAAACGCCAGCGTGAATTTTTATTCGTAGGCGGAATGCCCGAAGCCGTGAACGCATTTGCCGAAGAGAACTCTTTAATGGAAGTCACCGCAGTACATCGCTCCATTGCCGGGACATATCAGGATGATTTTTCCAAATACGCCAAACAAAAAGATCTGGCCTTAATGCAGAAAGTGTTCCGGCAGATTCCGAGAATTATCGGGCAGAAGGTAAAATACAGCAACATATCCAGAGAAGACAAATCCAGAAATGTGAAGGCCGTCATCGACCTGCTCGTCAAGGCGCGTGTCTGCCATCAGGTTTTTCACAGCCATTGTTCGGGAGTGCCGCTGATTGCCGATATAAATGAAAATGTCTATAAAATGCTTTTCATGGATGTCGGGCTGGCCGCATACCTCACAGGGCTGGACTGGATTGCACTCCAGGCACTGGACGGAGATGCGCTTGTTAATGAAGGGAAACTGGCGGAACAGTTTGTCGGTCAGCATTTATTAAATCCGCTCGAACCGCCGCAGTTGACCTATTGGCTGCGGGAGCTGAAAACAGCCAATGCGGAAACGGACTATGTGACGGCAAACGGTAATCAGGTGATACCCATCGAAGTCAAAGCCGGCAAAAGCGGCACGCTCAAATCCATGCAGCAATTTGCATTGAGTAAAAATGCGGCGTTCTGCGTTCGATTTGATCTCAATCTCCCTGACATCCGGCAAATAACCCATTCGGCGCGGATTGACGGCGGCAGCATTCCTGTCTCTTACACGCTGCTGTCGCTTCCATTATATATGGTTGAAGAGCTGCCGCGGATTTTAAACGAGCTTCGATCGGGAAAAGGAGACAAAAACTGATTTTCTGAAGGGAGCAATGTTCTAACATAAAATGCAGGATTACAACTCATAATATAATGATTTAATTTTCTCGGCAAATGTGATATGGTTGCGGAAAATTTTCAAATCACGGAGGAAGCATGGCAAGAAGATATGGTATAGTGATCCTGTGGATCATTTTGTGTGTGGGGTTGCTCGATGTCCAGGGGGCCACGGGATTCTCAAAATCGTCGAAATCAATAGCTGCCCATAAGAAACATTCGTCCGTTAAAGTCATGCGGACTCCCCGGAATCTCATTCTACGCTCCGCTTCCGCATTGGTGAAGGACCAGCAGACAGGTGAGTTCCTGGTTCAGAAACAAACAGAGACGGTATTGCCCATCGCATCCATCACCAAACTCATGACCGCCATGGTAGTGCTGGATGCCCAAATCGACCTCGATGAATCAATTACCATTGAACCCACAGACGTGGACACGCTTTGCTACAGTCCCTCCCGCCTGCCGGTGGGTACAAGTCTCTCACGCGAAAATGCTCTGCTGTTGACTTTAATGGCTTCCGAAAACCGCGCTGCTCACGCTCTTGGGCGGACTTACCCGGGGGGTCTCGAAGCCTTTGTTATTGCAATGAACGTCAAGGCAAAGTCGCTGGGACTTTTCAGGACGCGTTTTGAGGATACCTCCGGGCTCTCCAGCGGCAACACCTCCTCCGCCCAGGACTTGGCTCTGATGGTGGACGCAGCTTACCAATATAGTATCGTCAGGGAATTCACCACCCGGGAAGAGACTACGATCCAATCAGGGCGCCGCACACTGGAATTCCATAATACCAATCGCCTGATCCAGAACCCGCGCTGGCAGATCGGTCTCTCCAAAACAGGCTTCACTAATGAGGCAGGCCGATGCCTGGTAATGCAGGCCTCTGTGGCCCAGCGCCCACTTCTGATTGTGCTGCTTGATGCTCAAGGCAAGCTGACCCGCTTCGCCGACGCGAACCGTATCAGGCAGTGGATTGAGGGAAAACCACCTGCACGACAAAAACGGCAGGGATGAACAGGATTTTGAAAAGCATTCAAGATTGATGAACTCGTAAAAAGTCGAAATATGCTCACTTAATGAGATT
>JAUYEO010000267.1 GCA_030689795.1 Desulfobacterales bacterium
TTCCGCAGCATTGAGCAATAAGCTTTTTAAAGAGATAGTTCCGACGCCTGCCGCAAAATTTGTTCTTCAAAATGACGGGACATATAAGAAAGAGATATTCATAGTTGAAAACGATGACGGAATCAGGCCTGATACGACCATCGAGGGCCTTGCCAAACTGAGACCGGCTTTTGCAGCAGGCGGGTCGGTTACGGCCGGGAATTCCTCGCAGACAACAGACGGAGCAGCCGCGACGATCATAATGAGCGACGATAAGGCTAAAGCTCTGGGAATAAAGCCTGTTGCAAAGCTTAAATGCTATACGACGATCGGATGCCGCTCGGATGAGATGGGCGTCGGGCCCAAGTACGCCATTCCAAAGCTCATGAAGCTTGCCGGAGTCGATCTTAAGGATGTAGGCCTCTTTGAAATAAACGAGGCTTTTGCTTCACAGGCTCTTTACTGCATAAACGAGCTTGGTATTGATATCGCCAAGGTCAATATCAACGGCGGAGCGATTGCCCTCGGCCATCCTCTCGGATGCACCGGAGCCAAGTTGTGCGCAACTCTTATTTCAAACATGAGGGGAAAAGGCGTAAAATACGGAGTCGAATCGATGTGTATAGGCGGCGGTATGGGCGCAGCGGCCCTGTTTGAGTTGTGCGAATAGTTATTCCAAAAATCCCCCTCGATCTCTCTCTTAAAAGGGAGATTAAGGGGGTTTAAAATTTTAACAATAACTGCCGATAGCTTCGTAAAAAACCAAGCTGTCACCATGAGCCTGTCGAAGAGCTTCCCATAAATCCCTGGCCCACGACCCCTTGCTCCTGAACCATTCACCTGACCTTCAATCCCTCATCCAGATAGCGTATAATTGGGAAAAGGAAGAACTCAATCACCCTCCGTTTGCCCACGTTGATCTCGGCGGTAACGGACATTCCGGGCTTTATCGGATACATCGTACCGTCTTTGATTTTCAGCGCATCTGCAAAAAGCTTAAAGCGAACCGGGTAACCTCCTGTTTCAGCCTCCTTCTCTTTATCTGCATTCTTTTCTTTGCTGTTTTCATCCAGGCTGTATGGATTGATACTCTCAACCGCGCCTTCGATTGTGCCGTACTTTTGAAAGTCGAAAGTTTCAACTTTGATTACACAGCGCTGCCCCTCTTTCACAAAACCGATGTCTTTATTCAAGATGACGGCATTTACCACCAGAGGGGTTTTTTCCGGAACAAGGCTGATCAGGGGTTGGGCTGTGGTCACAACACCACCGATTGTTTTTGCAGTCAAAATATGGACAAAACCATCTACCGGAGACACGATAAACCTTTTTCCCTGCTTGAATCTAATGCTGCTGACTTCAGCCTCCAGGGTGTTTTTGCTCTGCATATTTGCGGATAACTCTGAAAGGAGCTTCTCCCTGAAGTTACTTTTGAAAGTTTCTATTTCATCCCTGATTCTGCTAAGCTTTATCACCGTTTGTTCCGCCTGACCGGTCTTGACGCTTATCTCTTTTTCCAGAATCATTCTTTCTTTTATCTTTTCCCTGTATCGATTATCGGCAAGGGCGCCTATCTCCACCAGAGCTTTCTGCCGTCTTTCATCTTCTCCGGTTATTGCAAGCAAACTGTCTATACTTCCAATCTCGTTTTTAAGGGTGTCAAGCGCACTTTGAGTCTCTATGCACTCCTTTTCTTTCTCCTTCAGGGTTGAGGCATATATATTTCTCTGGGCATTATATTGGGCAATCTGCGCTCTAAGCGTTTCTTCCGGCGCTTCTTTGCTTTTCGGGAAAAACTCCTTTCCGTTTAAAACAGCGTCGATCCGCTCCATAGCAAGCTTTGAAGACTTCAGGTTTCTTTCCTTACCTTCCAGATCAGCCGTATCAACCGATGGATCTATCTCCAGCAGAATGTCGCCCTTTTTTACAAAATCCCCTTCTTTGACATTAATACCTGTAACCACGCCTGTCTCTAAAGGCTGCATTACTTTGACATCACCCAGAGGAACGATTTTGCCCTTTGCTGTGACGACTACATCGACTTTTACAAAGAACAAACCCAAAAGAACGACAACCATAAGTGATATTATCGTCCAGAGAAACAAGGCGCCTATAGGATTTGGAGGACGATCCTCAATCTCTGCAAGAATAGGTTTAAAATCGTGATAATCGGCGTTCTTCACAGGCGGATCTCCTCCTGCTGTCTGTATAGATAAGCGTAAAGACCGTTTTGCCGCATCAGTGATTCGTGATTTCCGGTTTCGATGATCTTTCCCCTGTCTATAACGATTATCATTTCGCACTCGCGCATGACTGAAAGCCGATGGGCAATGATGATCACCGTTCTGTCTTTCCGGATCATGTTAAGATTTTTATGGATAATCCGCTCTGATTCGTAATCCAGAGCGCTGGTAGCCTCGTCGAAAATAAGTATGTTCGGGTTTGTAATCAGCGCTCTTGCAATGGCGATCCGCTGCTTCTGCCCGCCTGACAACGATGTTCCCCGCTCTTCCACATAGGTATCATAGCCCGTGGGCGTCTCCGATATGAAATCGTGAGCTCCTGCCGCACGGGATACCTGAATTATCCTCTCCATGTTTGCATCCGGCGAGGCTATTGCGATATTATCCTTAATCGTTCCGCTGAAAAGAAAGCACTCCTGCAACACGATTCCTGTTCTGTATCTTAAAAAAAGAGGATCCAGATGTTTTATATCCACATCGTCTATCAGAATCGTTCCTTCCACCGGCAGATAAAGCCTCTGAATAAGCTTTGCTACCGTGCTTTTCCCGGAGCCGCTTCGTCCCACAATGCCTACCATCACGCCGGGAGCAATATTAAAACTTATACGATCAAGCACCAGCGGACCATCCGGCGTATAACGGAAGGATACTTCCTTTGCCGTGATCCCTCCCTTAAGCTGCTTAACCGTAATTGCACCGCCCACAACCTCAGGCGGTGTATTGATGATATCTCCAATTCTATCAAGTGAAAGTTTCGCCTGCTGGAAGTCCTGCCACATGTGAACAAGACGCAGGATTGGCCCGCTCAACTGGGAACCGAACATCTGAAATGCAATGAGCTGACCCACACTGAGCCCGCCTTCAAAAACCAGGCCGACTCCGAAATAGATTACAGCCAGTGTCATCATCTTTTGCAGCATCTGGGAAAACGAAATGGCAACATTACCCACATTGGAAAGTTTAAACGCCGAGAATATATAATCGCCCAGTTTGTTTTCCCAGTCCTTTACCATCTTGCCCTCAATCGCAAGAGACTTCACGGTCTGGATACCGGTTATTGATTCAACCAGAAAGGACTGCGAGGCAGCGCCTTTTTGAAATTTCTCTTCAAGTTTTACCTTGATCATCGGCGTTGCTATAAAGGAGATCAGAGCAATGGCAGCCACAAACGAAAGAACGATCAGGGTCAGATAGACGCTGTAAATAACCATGATCACGACAAACAACACCGAAAAAACAGTGTCGAGAAGCACCGTAAGCGATATGTTTGTCATGAACTGTCTTAAATTCTCAAGCTCACGGACTCTTGCTATTATGTTTCCTACCTTCCTGACTTCAAAATATCTAAACGGCAGCGACAGAAGGTGCCGGTAAACTTTAGCGCCGAGACTCGCATCGATTTTGTTGGCAGTGTGATAAAGGAGATAATTCCTCATGAGATTAAATGCCGTATCAAACAGCAGAACAATTATAAAAGCTCCGGCAACAACTTTCAGAGTTGTCAGAGCATGATGAGCAAGCACCTTATCTATTATCACCTGAATGAAAAGCGGTGTTACCAGCCCAAAGGTCTGGATAAAAAAGGATGACAGAATAACCGCTGAAAAAACGGGCCTGTGTTTGAAAAACTCCTTGAAAAGCCACCGGACGTTCAGAAAAAACTCGGTCTTTGTAAAACGCGGATAAACTACAATTGCATCTTTACTCCAGAAAGAGAAAAAAGCTTCCTCCGTCACCTCATTTATTTTTTTCTCCGTGCAGTTAAAAATGAATAACTTACCGTCTTTTTTACCTACAAATACATGGTAGGTTCCATCATGTGCAATAATAATGGAAGGCGCGGAATACTTAAAAAGCTCTTCCATGGATTTGAGTTTTTTATGCCTTGCACGCATCCCGTGATCTTTGAGTATTCTTAAAACTTCCTCCGGCTTCAGCTCGCCTTCAACGAAATAACGCCTTTTCACAGCCTGAACGTCGATGCTGACGGCATGGATCTTCGATACTACTTCAATACTTGTAAGTCCAGTCTCCATAATACTCACTGATAAAATGTTTATAGTCCGTCTCCAGCGCCAGCCGTTTCTCGTAAACAGCGATGGCATGCTCCGCTGTCTTCATATCCCGCGAAACAGCGAGGGCCTCTTTTTCCATCTCCATGATGTCCATCAAACTTCTTTCACCAAAGATATTTGCTTTTTTAGTGATATCTAATATTTTACTATATCTGTCATGCAGTTTTCTGTAATGCTCTAAAGATTTCGACAGTTCCGAATACCCGGCATAAAGAGTTTTGATATCCCGTCCTTTTTCCTCCATAACCGCAATAACGCTTTCTTTTTGTCTTCTGAGTTCAAAATCGCTTTTCTTGCGCTCCCATTTTCTTACACCGCCGTCAAAAACAGGCAGAGTAATCAAAATGCCGGCCGAATATGCCGTTTCCCGGATATCTTGCAACGAGCTGTACAGGCTGTCCGGGTTGCTGCCATAATAGTCGTACCGTCCGTACACTGAGATATCCGGCAGGTAATTGTTTGCCGCGGCTTTCTCCTTAAGATTTATAGCTTCAAGCTCAATCATGCGCGCCTTATATTCCGGCGTGTCCTCCGCGATCTTTGGAAATGCTGTGATCTGCATTTTGCCGTCCGAAACTAATAATTCAAACTCAACGTCATCGCTGCAATCCATGCCCATATAGCTTCTCAAACGCTCAAGATTCTCATAAAATTCCTTCTTAAGAGATGAAATTTGCCGTTCGGTATCTGCAATTTCTGCTTCCACCTTCAGGACATCCTCGTAAGCCGCCTGGCCGCCGGCAAAGGCATTCTTCTTTAACTTTAGAATGTCCTGCAGAAGCTTCAATGTCTCGGCAGCATAACTTATTTTGATCTTTCCTTCGGCTGCTGCGCCATAAGCATCCGTCAGCTCCCGAAGCAGCTTTTTGACCTCTATATCGCATTCAAAATAACTTGCGTCTTTTAATTTTTCATAATAAGCCGCCTCAAATCTCTTTTTGTACCAGTGAGAAATATAATACTGCCCCCACAGGTATATGCTTGATCTCCAGGCGTTTGCTTCACCGCCTATGACCTCGCTTGAGACTGTCTTGATTGCCTGATCATCTCTTTTGTCAAGATTTTCATATTTTTCGAAGCGGCTGTTTGCAGTGATTTCGGGATACAAGCCTGCAAAGCTCTGCCGGTAAACGGCGTCCGATATATTGATTTCTTCGATCTTAACTCTGATACGCGCTGAATTGTTCAAGGTATTTTTAACAGCATCCCGATAAGTGAGCATTTCGGCTCCCGACAATGAAACCGTTGCTGTAACCAGCAGGAGCGCAAAAAATGAATACCGAACACAAAAAGACATCCGTGATTTTCCTTTTATTCCACACAAATCGTGGCACGCAAATCGCAAAACAAACAACAATCTGCATGCCACGAATATTACCTGAACCCTGATCCCTGACCCCTGACACCTATCCCTGCTGCCAGCTTTGAGAAAGAACGTTGATATATGTCTGATCGTTTCTCATGGCATTGAACTTCTGTATTGCGTCCATCCCGGCATCATTGTTGATGGCGCTCATTGTGTTTACGATATTATCAATGTCCTGCCGTGTGATGTAATGACCGTCCGTTACCTCAAGACGTTCGACACCGTAATTTGCGCTCTGGAACTGGCCTGTAACTTTCATATAATTATCTGCATCAACAAACAGGTAAAGATCATTATTCTGTTTGACTATTACAGGCTCAGTCGTTGATATTCCATCTATCATTTTCGCAGTGTCCACGTCTCCGGTCAATCCGGCGGTTTCGGTTATGGTGTCTTTTCCATCCGTCCTGGAAAAGAAATAAGAATCGCCTCCGTTTCCTCCGGTTAGTATATCATTGCCGCCATTGCCTTTAAGCGAATCACTTCCGCCACTGCCGGTAAGTGTATTAATACCGTTATTTCCTGTTAGAACATTATTCAGCGTATTGCCTTTACCGTTAATTGCCGATGTGCCAGTCAATGTCAGGTTCTCTACATTATTGCCCAAGGCATAGATAATGGAGCTATTGACTGTGTCTGTG
>JAUYEO010000272.1 GCA_030689795.1 Desulfobacterales bacterium
CGGTCTTGATGGAGATATGTGAAATGGCGTAGCTGGCCGCTCTGCCCAATCCTGCGTGAGAGCCCACCAAGATAAATCCAACAAAAACGTTTTTCCGAGTCCGTTATCCCCCGTAATCAAGTTGATCCTCTTAGCCGGTTGAAAGACAAGTTGAGGAACTGGCCCAATCGCCTCCGTTTCAAGGTAGTTAAGAATTCCGCTGGCTTCCGCGGGCACGTCTTTCGGCTGCGAAAATGCCGCCAAGATTTGGTGCCACTTTACGGGTAACTCCTGAAAGGCTTGCCCTTCGATGATATCCGAAACAACATCAATCTGAAAAAGATTGTTAAGTTCCTCTTGAGTCAACCCATATTCGGCAATGATCTGCCCGATGATGTCTGCTCGGCGAATCTCATCTTTCCATGCTCGATACTTATATAGCCATACGGCAAGGTGAAAGAGAGGAATTCGGACACCTCGGCGAGGCAACTTAGCCGCAAGTTGTTCAACATAGTCCTGAGTCCACCCCCAAGTGCTGTCGTTTTTCTCGTGAAGTAAGGCATCGCGGAAGGTCTGAGTGTTAACTGCCTGAAGACCAGTGCTTGCATAGTTGGGTTCGACCCAGTCTTTAGCGCTAGCGTTCTGCCTCATCACTCGAAAGAAACAGCTTGACTTCGGATGAACCTGAAAGTGTTCCTTGAGGAATTTTCTATTCTCCGCATCAAGACTGAAACGCTTTCTATGACCGATTGGGATCTTCGCCTTCTTCAGAACGAGAAACGTGATTGAGAAAAATGCGTTGTAAGGCTTGAGATTCCGCAATGATTCCTGAATCTGAGCAGCAGAGAAATATTTCATTTCGTAAACCTCCGTAGATCATCCTGGATGTGACCGCAAAAGGATTTGCTAAGCTCGATTCCAATGGCGGGATGGCCCTTCCGCAATGCGACGCGCATTGTTGTCCCACTGCCGCAGAATGGATCGAGTACTATGCCGGATGGTGGACAACCCACAGCTAAACATTGCTCGACGAGCTCGTCTGGGAAAGGTGCGGTCTCCCGCGCTCCATTTAACTTCGCACGCGCCGGAATACTCCACACATCTTCGGAGCCTCCATTTTTTGGCAGTCCTGACTTATTGAAGAAATAGTGGCGTGACTTCACGAACAGAAAAATGTATTCATAACCGCGGGCCGGTCGATCACGAACCGCTTCTGGCAGGGACTTCAGCCTGTGCCAGATGATAGGTGATCGCAGAACCCAGCCGTACTGACAAATTTTTATCGCAACTCGCCAAGGAATTCCTATGATAGACTTTCGCTGAAGTCCAATTCCGAGACCGCCGCTTTTATCGACCGCACGAAGGCCAAAACGTCTTTTCGAGCTCTTCTTGTCGACTCCATGGGACTTACCTTTGCCTGAGTAATACGTGTCACCAATATTGAGAAAGAGCGTACCAGTGGGTTTCAGAACCCGAAAGACCTCGGCTATCACGTCCGTCAACGCAACAACGTAGCCATCCACACTCTCCTCCAAGCCAATTTGGCCCTCGACTTTGTAGTCACGTAGCCAGAAATAGGGAGGTGAGGTTATCACGCAATCGACGGATGAATCACCAAGCAGCCGAAGAGATTCCTTGGCTTGTCCGCAAAACAGCCGCCATGGGAGGGGGCCTTCTGCATGCCATTCCGTGATATCATGGCCAGTCACGGGATCTTTATGAAGCTCCTCCACCACGCCATTCGCCTCAGCAATAAATAGTTTACTTGTGATATCAGGTGCTTCCATTGCTGCTTCCAAATCTCTTAATGTTCATAGTTACATATATTCTTGCGTATCAGCTGCTTCTTTATTTGCCCGACCCCTTTTCTTTATAACAGCATCAATCTTAAAATTTTGTGCATCCGCTGTATAAAATTGCCGCAACAATAAATGGTTTTCCCATCCATCTCCCCGCTCATTGGCTTTATTCTTTTGTAACATATTCTGAACCATCTCATCTATCATTTATTGTCCATCTATTTTTATTTTTTACAGAGGTGTTTGTCATTCATTTCCAATTGAACGGATGCACGTCTGTCAAAATCACCGAATGCTTGATTTCAGAAAGTTGTACGTAACAAAGGCCCAAACTGATTTTTCATGATGGCTTAACCACTGAAATCGCTGTCTCTGCTTTTGAATGTTCACGCCATTCCTAATTTGGCCATGCGCTCGTGTAGATGTGTATAGGGCATGACAGGCTCCTTCCGGGTATAAGATCGGCCGTGCTTCTTATACTACAAGATACCATGTCATGTCTTATAGTTATCTTAAGTGGTGCACTTTGAAGTTGAATTCACCTTTTTCATGTTTATGAGATATTATCAAGTAAACATTACAGGAGGAAAAATTGCTCTCGTTGTCGCCTAGTTATTAATGACACCAAGACCGCTGAGAATCGGCAGAATACCGTTTGGAATAGTGAACGGATGATAATTATATCATTTACCGTTCCTGATATCGCCAGCTAACCTGCTAATTGATTCGTGTGTTTCTCGATTAAGCATTAAGGTACGTAAATGTTCGATAAGTGTTTGTTTATTGCGTAGACTTGATATTTCGCTATTCCTCATTTGAAATCTTAAAACAGCAATTTTTGCAATTGCTTTCTTTGAACTTATCGGATCAGTAATGAATTGTTTAACATCATCCAAAGTCATTTGAGCTACCGCTTCATTGGTAATATCATCTTTACTGACCCTTTTAGTGGCTCCTAATTTATTGGATTCAATAAGATTGATAAAATCGCTATATTTTAAAGATTTTAAATATTGTATGAGTTGCTCATATATTTGAGTTAACTGAGCATTAGCTTCGACATTTTTCAATATTACATAATTCGATTCAAGCGTTTGAATCAATTTCTTATAAATTGACATTTCATCATTTATTTTTTCGACTTTCATACAATCCTGCTCTTTATTTCTTGACAAACTCTTTTCATCGTTTGCATTACATTTGGTGTGGCATTTTTTGCGTATGTCTTCCAAACCGGCCATCCGGTATCCATTGCTTCAGCTACACCGGACATGTGCTTGATAGGAGGTTCAATTATATCATTACCCCATTGATTTCTTAATATGTTTAACTGTCTTGTGTGAAGATCGGTCAGACCAGATCGTGCTCGGCCAGCAGGTTTAGCCATAAAAGGAGCTATCCCAGCTAAGTCCGTAGTTGGAACGTATGCTCTCGGTATGTCTTGCACGCTAATACCAGCGGATTGTTTCAAAAAATCTAATTTCGCATCAATTTTATTTCGCACTAAGTTTCTGAAATGAGTAACTCCTCGGCTTGACATTTCGTCCGGTATCACGGGAATAAGAAAATAGTTACTTGCAGCCAGTGCATTTTGGCTTACGAGTTTCGTTGCAGGTGGGCAATCAAATATTATATAGTCATATTCGTCTTCTGCATTTACCTGGTCAATCCAAGATGCCAAAAGAGTCCTTTTCTCCCATTCAGATACAGTAGGTCCACCAATAGTAGTAGATGCAAGCTCTATTTCTGTATCATCCAATTCAAACTGAGCTGGAACTAAATCAAGATTCGGATAAAAATCATATCTTTGATCCTTCTCATGGAATGGATTATTAATAATTATTTCATTACGTGGCATAGCAATGCGTCGATTACAAAAAGATTCAAAAATCCTATTACTTGTTCTTCCCGTAGACGCATAGGATTCCCAAAGAGGCCCACCCATGATTACAATAGAGAGGCTAGATTGATGATCCACATCAACTAATAGAACTCGATTTTCTTGAGCAAGATAAGTTCCGAGATGAAAGGCCAGAGTTGTTTTTCCAACGCCACCTTTAAAATTAATTACCGAAAGCCTAACAGACATGGCTTCAACCTCTCTTTGAAACGTGCAATCATTAAAATGAAGTTTTGTTGAGCTTTACGGGTACAAATATGCCGTTTGAAATGAGTTATGTCAAACAAATATTTCAGGAAGCTGTCAGTATCAAACATGCCACCTATAAAGTATTAGCGGTGGGGTTTTATTTCAATTGAGTATTCCAGATTGAAAGAGAGTAACTTTCCGGCTAATCTGCCGCGCCAACTACTTTTCCGCACAGCGCCACCCCACTTCTCGCGGTCAGGTTGAGCCTGTGTTAACCAAATGAACAGATTAATTGAAACACCGGATGAAACGGGAAATTGGGAGAAGAACCTTATATTTTAATTTTCGGCTTTATTTTTTTCAATTAAATGATTAATATAACAAATAAGTGAAACCGGGATACCGAAAGCTGGACACTGAAACTGATTGAGCCCGGACTGAGGTATTAAGCAATGGCTTCAGATTGCATATAAACAGGGGGATACCATGTGGGAATATACGGCCAAAGTTAAAGATCATTTTTTAAATCCCAGAAATGTCGGGGTAATTGAAAATCCCGACGGGGTGGGAGAAGTCGGTTCTCTTGCCTGCGGGGATGCCTTGACGCTCTATTTCAAACTCGATGAAAAGGGCAAAATCAATGATGCGAAATTTCAGACTTTCGGATGCGCAAGCGCCATAGCATCCTCATCCGCCCTGACTGAAATGATAAAGGGGCTGACCCTTGATGAAGTTTCCAAAATCACGAATGAAGACATAGCCTCTTACCTCGGGGAGCTTCCGAAAGAAAAAATGCATTGTTCGGTAATGGGCCGGGATGCCCTTGAAAAAGCCATAGCGCACTACCGCGGTGAAAAAGAAAAAAAGGTGGAAGGCGAAATCGTCTGCGAGTGCTTCGGCGTAACCGATATAGATATAAGACGCGCCGTTACTGAAAACAATCTTTCAACGATTGAAGATGTTACAGATTATGTCAAGGCAGGCGGAGGCTGCGGCAAATGCCACGAAAAAATCCAGGAAATAATTGATTCAGTGCACAGCAAAGATAAACCTGCAAAGAAAAAAACCATAAAGCTTACCAATATCCAGAAAATAAAATTGATAGAAGAAACGCTCGAACGCGAAATAAAACCTGCCCTCAAAAAAGACGGCGGGAATATCGAGCTTATCGACGTAGACGGGAACAGAATCATTGTTAAAATGCGAGGGACTTGCGCGACATGCAGCAAATCCCAGATTACCTTGAAGCATTATGTCGAATCAAAGCTAAGAGAGCTTGTAGCTCCTGAACTTATTGTTGAAGAGGTGCAGCAATGAAACCGATATATGTCGATAACAACGCCACCACACGTGTCGCTCCCGAAGTCCTTGAAGAGATGCTTCCCTATTTCACCGAACTTTACGGGAACCCCTCAAGCATGCACTCTTTCGGAGGAAATGTTGCAAGAAAGATAAAAGAGGCGCGTGAAAGAGTCGCGGAAATGATCGGCGCAACACCCGGGGAAATACTATTTACAAGCTGCGGAACCGAAAGCGACAGCACCGCAATCCGGGCCGCCCTTATTTCAAATCCTGATAAAAAACACATTATCGCAAGCAGGGTCGAGCATCCTGCAATAAAGAATCTTTTTGAAAACCTTGCAAAGAACGGGTACCGGGTTACATTCGTTCCGGTGGACAGCAAGGGAGTGCTCGATCTCGATTATTTATACGGGCATCTTGACGATGATACGGCGGTTGTCAGCATCATGTGGGCAAATAATGAATCCGGTGTGATTTTCCCGATAGAAGAGATTGCCCAGGCCGTTAATGCAAAAGGAGTTGTTTTTCATACGGATGCGGTGCAGGCCGTGGGTAAAGTTCCTGTTGACATGAAAAAAGTCAAAGCCGATATGCTTTCACTTTCAGGACACAAGATTCACGCTCCCAAGGGAATCGGCGCTCTATACATAAGAAAAGGCACGAAGTTCTCCCCCTTCCTGGTAGGAGGACACCAGGAAAGCGGAAGAAGGGGCGGTACGGAAAATGTAGCGTCCATCATAGGGCTCGGTAAGGCAAGCGAAATGGCTCTTTCCCATTTAAATGAAATGAAAACCCGGATAAAAAAACTGCGGGACAAGCTTGAAGACACTTTGCCGAAAGCAGTTCCGAATACCATGATAAACGGAGAGAAGGACCAGCGACTTCCGAATACATCAAGCATAGGTTTTGAATTTGTCGAAGGAGAGGCAATTCTTCTCATGATGGATGAATTCGGCATATGCGCATCATCGGGCTCGGCATGCACATCCGGCTCTCTTGAGCCGTCGCACGTGCTTCGCGCAATGGGCGTTCCCTTCACCGCAGCACACGGCTCCATCCGCTTCAGCTTGAGTATATACAATACTGAAGAAGAAATTGATTTTATAATTGAAAAGGTTCCGCCGATAATAAAAAGGCTGAGGGAGCTTTCCCCGTTCTGGAAAGAAAATAAATGCGGATAAACCCCTGAACCCTTGAAACCGTCGTAACGGCTCCTAAGGGCTGTTTTGTGGGAGAGAATATGTTCAAAGTAATGCTGCGGGACAACATGGCTCCGGTTGCAAAAGAGCTTCTTGAGGCAACAGGAAAAATAAAGGTTGTCGTAGATAACGACAAAACAACAAATGATCCTGAGGAGCTGGCAAAAATCATAGGGGAGTTTCATGGTCTTGCCGTACGAAGCGGAACAAAGGTCACCGAAAAGGTTCTCAGGAATGCGAAAAACTTGAAGGTGATCGGACGAGCCGGAATCGGTGTTGACAATATAGATGTCCAGGCAGCCACGAAACAGGGCATAGTAGTTATGAACGCCCCGGGCGGCAACACCGTCACAACGGCAGAGCATGCAATATCTCTCATGCTTTCTCTTGCAAGGCATATCCCTCAGAGCACAGCCTCCATACGCGAGGGGAAATGGGAAAAGAAAAAATTTACGGGAGTCGAGATCACAGGAAAAACCCTCGGCATCCTCGGGCTGGGGCAGATCGGAAGAGTTGTAGCAGACAGGGCCAAAGGCCTTAAAATGAATGTCATTGCCTCTGATCCTTTTGTTAGCAAAGAGGCGGCACGCGCACTCGAGGTCGAACTTGTCTCCTTTGATGAACTCCTTTCACGCTCCGACTTTATAACCCTTCATGTTCCGCGCTTAAAAGATACGATCAACATCATCAATGCCGCTTCGATTGCAAAGATGAAAAAGGGTGTCAGAATAATAAACTGCTCCAGAGGGGAAACCGTCAACCTTGACGATCTCCATGAATCTTTATCAAGCGGCCGCGTTGCGGGAGCAGCCCTTGATGTTTTTCCCAAGGAGCCGCCTGATCCTGCTTTTCCCATATTCCAACACCCGAATATAATATTCACTCCCCATCTTGGCGCGAGCACGGGAGAAGCGCAAATCAAGGTGGCGGACATGATAGCACGACAGATTGCCGCATACTTGATCGATGGAGTCCTGATAAACACCGTCAACTTCCCGTCGGTATCGGGTGAAGTCATGGAACAGCTCCGTCCGCATCTCGCTCTGGCGGAAAAAATGGGTTCCATCATGGGGCAGCTCGTAAGAAAAATTCACGACATCACGGTCACATACAGCGGGGATATCACGAGACTCGATACGAGACCACTGACACATGCGGTGTTAAAAGGCCTTCTCGGCACATTCACGGATACCCCGGTGAACTATGTCAGCGCACCGACCCTGGCAAAGGAAAAAGGAATCAACATAAAAGAGACTGTCAGCCGCACGAGCGATGATTATGCGGACCTGATCAAGCTAAAACTTGAAAAGCATGAGGATGGACCAGGAGAGATCTGGGGAACAATACTCGGGAAAAAGTATCCGAGAATCGTAAAGCTTGGGCGAATCCGCATGGATGCCGTTCCTGAAGGTGAAATGCTCGTAATCGAGAATTACGACAAGCCCGGGGTAATCGGAAATGTTGGAACGACTCTTGGGCGCCATAACATCAACATAGGTCGTTTTCAGCTCGGAAGACGAGACGATCAGGCGCTCTGCATGGTAAATATAGACACACCAGCCGGTAAGGATGTGATCGAAGATATAAAATCACTTCCGAATATTATCTCAGTCAGGCAAATACACTTATAAAAACAAGGTTGCTGGTTTGTGGTCTTCGTTTCGTGCTGCAGACTATCGGCAACTTAAGACTTCAACATCAGGCCTTCCGTCTTCAGCCTTTCGCCTCACGTCTTATGCCTTAAGAAAGCTTCTTTTTCACTTTCTCCTTAAGCCACATGATCCACGGATCAAATCCTTCTTCGGTTTTAGCCGATATTTCAAACAAACTCATGCCGGGGTGTATCTGCATGATATTTTTCACAACGGCATTCCTGTCATATTCAAGATGCGGGAGAAGATCTATCTTGTTTAACAACGCGGCATCGCACACCCTGAACATCAGGGGATATTTTATAGGTTTGTCTTCTCCTTCGGTCACGCTTAAAACAACAACTCTCGCATCTTCGCCGATATCAAACTCTGCCGGGCATACAAGGTTTCCGACATTTTCGACGATAAGAAGATCCGTCGAATCAAGGTCAATGCTGCCTGCGGCATTCCCTATTACATGGGCGGCAAGATGGCAGTCGCCTCCGAATTCATCCGTATTAACCTGGACAACCGGAACTCCCGTCACGGAGAGACGGTCGGCATCCAGAGTTGAGCATATATCGCCGACTATGACAGCGCATTTTATTTCAGGTAAAAGACGCCTGATTGTTTTTACAAGTGTGGCGGTTTTCCCGGACCCCGGAGAACTCATGACATTTAAAACAAAAACCTTCTTGCCTGCAAACAGATTCCTGTTCTGCTGAGCCATTGTATTATTAACGTCCAGAACTTTCCTTACAACCTTAATCTCCATATTATTATTCCTTTATAAATTACTTCCAATATATTGTTCTTCTCCCAATTAGTGGGAGAAAGGGGCCAAGGATTCGAGGGTTCAAGGGTTCAAGTGAACCAGATAATCAAACTTGATGGACTCGTAAAAACTCTATTTTCTCACAAAATCGCTAAGAGCACTAATAAAATATCATTTAATATTAATAAGTTAACTTTGTGATCTTTGTGGCTTGGCGTGAGATCTTGGCTTTTTACGAAGCCGTCACGGATCGGCGATTTCTATTGAGACTATATCCAGCTCCCTGCCCGAAACAATCCGGATTGAACCGCTGCCACATTTTATACATGTAAAAACAGGCCCGGTTATAGTCCACTCGGAAGAGCATTCATTACATGTTGCAACAACAGGAACTTCTTCTATCATAAGTTGTGCGCCCGAAAGAGGCGTATCCTTAGCAACTATATCAAAACAGAATCTGAGGCTCTCAGGCACAACCGCTGAAAGCTTGCCCACCTTGAGATTGACTTTTTCGACCTTGATGTTCTCCATCCCTTTCGGGATTGAGGCTGCGGCAATCTCGACTATCTGCATGGCTATCCCCATTTCATGCATGGTCAAACACCGAAACGCAAAGCTCTCCAAGGACGCCGAGATTATCGCATATATGGATGCCGCCTTTCTTCATTGCGGCTATTTTCCCCTGGGCTGTTCCGCTCTTACCGCTTATTATTGCGCCTGCATGCCCCATCCTCCGCCCGGGAGGAGCCGTGAGTCCCGCAATGAATCCGACAACCGGTTTTGTAACATTCTTTGAAATAAATTCCGAAGCCTCTTCCTCTGCAGTTCCGCCTATCTCGCCTACCATGACTATGCCTTTCGTATCCTTATCTTTTTGAAAAGCATCGAGGCAGTCAATAAAATTGGTTCCGTTTACCGGGTCCCCGCCTATGCCGATACAGGTTGTCTGCCCGATCCCTTTTTGAGTGAGCTGATGAACAACCTCATATGTGAGAGTCCCCGATCTTGATACAACCCCGACAGGGCCCCCGGGTTTATGTATATGCCCCGGCATTATCCCGACCTTGCACTCTCCGGGTGTGATTATACCCGGGCAATTCGGCCCTATGATACGGCTCTTTTTTCCTGCAATATAATTCTTGACCTTCATCATGTCGATAACCGGAATTCCTTCGGTAATGACCACGATAAGCGCAATCCCGGCATCTGCTGCCTCCATTATTGCATCTGCTGCAAAAGAAGGAGGCACAAAAATCATGCTGCAATTTGCTCCTGTTTTTCCCACCGCTTCCTTCACCGTGTTAAAAACAGGTATTTCATCCATTTTCTGGCCGCCCTTGCCGGGGGTAACACCGGCAACAACACCGGTTCCATAGGCAACGCACTGGCGGGTATGGAACTGGCCTTCCTTCCCTGTTATCCCCTGAACCAGCAGCCGCGTATTCCTGTTAACAAAAATGCTCACTTTTCATAACCTCGCTTGTAATAAAATCATTACCCTGATCAGATTCTTACTATCTTCGCAACTTTTTGCGCCGCATCCTGCAGATCAACAGCTGTAATAAGATTCAGCCCCGATTCCGAAAGGATTTTTCTCCCCGCCTCCACGTTTGTCCCTTCCATGCGGATTACAACAGGCACCTTCATGCCTGTCTTTCTTGCAGCCTGAACAACTCCTTCCGCGAGCACATCGCATCTTAAGATGCCGCCGAATATATTTATGAAGATACCCTTTACATTTTTGTCTCCGAGGATAATCCTGAAACCGTTCTCTACCATCTCGGCGCTGGCGCCGCCTCCCACATCAAGGAAATTGGCCGGTTCGGCTCCTGCAAGCTTGATAATGTCCATCGTAGCCATCGCAAGACCGGCGCCGTTTACCATGTTTCCGACATTACCGTCCATTTTGATATAATTTAAATTGAATTTTGACGCCTCCACCTCAAGGGGATCTTCCTCGTCCGTATCGCGGTATCCCGCAATATCCTTGTGCCGGAAAAGGGCGTTGTCGTCGAAGTTTATCTTTGCATCGAGCGCAATAACCGAGCCTTCCGCCGTAATTACAAGGGGGTTTATCTCAAGAAGGGAGCAGTCACAGTCAACAAAAAGGCTGTAAAGGTTTTTCAGCATTGCAGAGAATTCCTTTACCGCGCCCGCCGGCAGGTTAAGACCGAAAGCCGCATCCCTGCAGTGGTATGGATAAATTCCGGCAAGGGGATCTACAAAAATCTTTATGATTTTTTCCGGTGTCTTTTCGGCGACCTCTTCTATATCCATGCCTCCGGCCTCACTTGCCATAATAACAATCTTTGCGGAAGCCCTGTCCGGTATAATTCCAAGGTAAAGCTCTTTTTGGATATTCAGACCCTGCTCAACCAGAACCTTTTTCACAAGCCTTCCTTCAGACCCTGTCTGGTGCGTAACAAGGCTCATGCCTATTATCTTTTTTGCCAGGGCTTTTGCTTCATCAAGAGAGCCGGCAATCTTTACGCCTCCTCCTTTCCCGCGTCCGCCCGCATGGATCTGTGCCTTTACAACAACCGGAAAACCACCGAGTGCAGCCGCAATTTTGCCGGCCTCTTCAGGATTAAAAGCCACTCCGCCCGAAGGTACAGGAACGCCATATTTCTTGAACAACTCTTTCGCCTGGTACTCGTGAATTTTCATTCTCTTATTTCCTTATGATCATTATCGATCACATCGTACAAAGCCGAAAATCAGACGGCAAAGTAAAAAGCTCATTATGCAAGGCACGCGAATCTTGAGGAGTGAAGCGTACATATTGGTACGCTGCAAAGACGAAAGATGAAGCGCAACACAGCAGAATGACTTTTTACAAAGCCGCCTACCCGATTATGCACAGCACGGCGTTCTTAGGCACCGTGTCCCCGCTCTTGAAATTGACGGCCTTGATCATGCCGTCCACAGGAGAGGGAAGGGCATTTTCCATCTTCATTGCTTCAAGAATTACAATCGTATCCCCTTTCTTAACATGGTCACCTGCTTTCTTCTCATAAGATACTATCATGCCGGGCATGGGAGCATTCAGCGTTACCCCTGCGCCGACCTCGGTTGCAACCGCTTCAAGCATGGGCGCCTTTGGAGGAGCCGGAGGCGCGGCAGGCTTAACCTCTGCGGGAGCCGGAGACTTAGCCGGAGGCGCTGAAGGCTTCGGAGCAGGCGGAGCTGCGGCAGGAATCTGCTGCATGTAGCTTACAACCGGGGCCCCCCCGACTTCTTCAACACCTACTTCATAATAATCGCCTTCGATAAACACATTAAATGTGCGGAGCCTGTCTCCCATGGCGGGAGCTTCTTTCTTCTCAGCCTTTTCAACAAGCTTGCCGGCTTTCGCCTTTGCAATAAGTATCTGTTCTGCCTTGATCTGCTCAAGGGTTCTGGGTTTTACATCTTCAGGCGGTTCTTCCTGGCCGTATTTCCATCTTAAAAACTTTTTCCCGGTTACAGGATAAAGCGCATAAATGAGCACATCATCGATATCCACAGCAAGATCCTTAATTTCCTGTTTTGCTTTTTCAAGTTCCGGTTCTATAACCTCGGCCGGTCTGCATGTAATCGGTTTTTCTCCGCGCGGATATCCTTTGAGAGCCTTCTTTTGCAGCTCAGGGTTGATCGGAACCGCTGTTTTCCCATAAAGCCCGTAACACAGGTCTTTCACCTGGGCGGTAATCATCTTGTATCTGTCTTTTTCATCTCCGAAGAGGACATTGTTGACGGTCTGGATGCCGACTATCTGGCTGGTAGGCGTGACAAGCGGTATCTGTCCCAAGTCTTTCCTTACTTTAGGCAGCTCTGCATAAACATCATCTATCCTGTCAAGCGCATCCATTTCCTTAAGCTGGTTGACAAGGTTGGAAAGCATTCCTCCGGGGGTCTGGTGAAGAAGAACATTGATATCTATGATTGAAACTTTCGAATCGTCAAGAAGGTGCTTGTACTTGGGAAGAACATCCCTTTCAAGGATTTCGTTGATCGCCGCAAGCTTCTTGATATCAAAACCGGTGTCCCTGTTTGTACCGAGAAGAGCCATGACAAGAGGCTCGATTGCAGGATGTGACGTCCTGTACGCATAAGGAGTCATGCAAGTATCCAATATGTCAACACCGGCCTCGATTGCTTTTAAATGGGACATCGGAGCCATGCCCGAGGTAAAATGGCTGTGAAGATGGACAGGAACTTTCACTGCTTCCTTTAATGCTTTTACCAGAGCGTACGCATCATAGGGAGCTATCAGGCCTGCCATATCCTTAATGCAGATGCTGTCTGCGCCCATCTTTTCAAGTTCTTTTGCCTTGCTTACATAATATTCAAGGTTATAGACATCTCCGCCCATTCTCGGTTCCGTCAGGGAATAGCATAAGCAGCCCTGAAAATGCTTCCCGTTGCTTTTTATGACAGGAACAACCGTTTCAAAGTTACGGAAGTCATTCAATGCATCGAATGTTCTGAATATATCCATGCCGTTTACTGCAGCCCTTTCAACAAAGGCGCGCGCGACATCATCCGCATAATTTCTGTATCCTACAAGATTCTGAGCGCGAAGCAGCATGGAAAAAGGAGTCTTTTTTATATAACGTTTCAAAGTTCTGATTCTTTCCCACGGATCTTCATTCAAAAAGCGGTGCATTGTATCAAAAGTGGCCCCGCCCCAGGTTTCAATCGCCCAGAACCCGACTTCGTCCATCATTTCCGCAACAGGAATCATATCCTCTGTCCGCCCTCTCGTCGCAAAAAGAGACTGATGCCCGTCTCGAAGAGTAAGGTCTTGTATCAGGACAGGGTTTTTGGCTTTAGGCCTGTCTTTTCCGTATTCCATAGGTGCTTTTTTTACTTTATCGTGATCGCTCATGTTCTTGTTCTCCTCTCCAATATATTTTCTAAACAATTTCATTATATTTCCTTTGTACTGCCGATTATCGGTTCCTTGTCACCTGATCACAGCTTTCTCCTCACGCTTCTTAGGAGCCGTTACGACAGAGCCATTTCATTTCTGCCCATTTTGTTATGGCTCCTTATGCCTGTTATGGCTTACGGCTCCTTATGCCAGTCACGGCATTTCAATGTTACGGTTATTTTATTCCAAAGGCCGGCCTGTTATCTGCCACTGCTGAATGCCTTCATTTGCATAAGATTCCGCGTCTGCATGATTGCCTGCCTGCCGCTTAAACCCCAGATATTAAAAACCGGCAGAGTAACGGGTTGTATTCCGCCTGAAGCGGACAGTCCGGCCGGCATAACCCCCTGACTCATCATCATGCTTTCCTCTTCAGTCCTGATATAATTAATTACGGCAGCAGATATAGCCGCCGCTATTTTCGCTTTTTTATCCATATTGTTTTTCCTTATAATTTCCCGGCAGTTAGCATAAGCCCATTCCCCGACATGGCTGATGTGAGTTGCCCAAATCTCTCCCTGCACCAAAAAGACGCTTTATAATGGAATATTCCCATGCTTCTTGGGCGGCCTTGTCTCACGCTTGCTGCACATTATTTCAAGAGCGTCTATAAGTCGCGGCCTTGTCTCAGACGGCGTTATGACGGCGTCAACAAATCCTCTTCTCGCAGCGCAATACGGATTTGAAAAAAGATCCTCATATTCCTTTATCTTTTCCTTGCGCTTTTCAACTGGATCTTTTGCCTCGGTAATCTCCTTGCGATGAATTATATTGGCTGCTCCCGCTGCGCCCATAACCGCGATTTCGGCTGTCGGCCATGCAAAAGCCATATCGGCGCCGAGATCTTTCGAGCACATGGCAAGATACGACCCGCCGTAATCTTTACGGGTAACGAGAAGCATTTTCGGAACCGTTGCCTCCGAATAGCACCAGAGAAGCTTTGCTCCGTGACGGATTATTCCGTTCCATTCCTGGTCGCTTCCCGGAAGATATCCCGGTACATCGGCAATGGTAAGAAGAGGAATATTGAATGAGTCGCAGAATCTTATAAACCTTGACGCCTTATCGGACGCGTTTATGTCGAGGCACCCGGCTTTGACTTTCGGCTGATTGGCTATTATTCCGATGGTTCTTCCGTTTAACCTCGCAAAGCATACAATTATGTTCTGCGCATAATATTCATGCGGTTCAAAAAATTCTCCCTTGTCGACAATAGCCCGGATAACCTCCTTCATGTCATATGACTGGTTCGGGCTGTCGGGAATTATATCATCCAGAAGGGGTGCGGTACGGGCAGGGTCATCTCCTGCGGGGACTGCCGGAGGATCTTCCATGTTGTTCGCCGGCAGGTAGGTCAGGAGCTTTTTTATTCTCAATATTGTATCTTCATCGCTTTCACAGGCAAAATGTGCAACCCCGCTTTTTTCATTATGGGTCATTGCCCCGCCAAGCTCCTCAGAAGTTATCTCTTCACCGGTAACCGATTTTATCACTTCAGGGCCTGTAATAAACATGTAGCTGCTGTTTTTTACCATGAAAACAAAGTCGGTCATGGCAGGAGAATAGACCGCACCTCCCGCGGTAGGCCCCATTATTGCCGATATCTGGGGTATAACGCCGGAAGAAAGCGAGTTGCGGTAAAAAATCTGCCCGTAACCGGAAAGAGCGTCAACTCCTTCCTGAATCCTTGCGCCTCCGGAATCATTTATCCCGATACATGGCACCCCCGACTTCAGCGCAAGATCCATGATCTTGCATATTTTCTTCGAGTGCATTTCGCCAAGGCTTCCTGCTCTCGATGTAAAATCCTGGGAAAAAGCAAATGCCGGCCTTTTATCAATCAGGCCATGTCCGGTAATAACCCCGTCGGAAGGGATATCCACCTTTTCCATTCCGAAATTTACGCACCGATGGGTGACGAACATGTCAATCTCCCGGAAAGTACCCGGATCAAATAAAAGATTAAGCCTTTGCCTTGCGTTCAGGCGCCCTTTTTCGCAATGCTTTGCTGTCGCTTTTTCACCGCCCATTTTGAGGACCTTTGCTTCACGATCTTTCAGATCCTTGATTTTATCTTTCACTATACCCATAACAAAGTTCCTTTCCTCCGGTCTATTATATTTGTTGTTCGTGACTCGTGGTCTCAATACGAGACCTTTGCATAACACCCCTACTTCTTATCGACACTACGACCCTTGTCAAGAGAAAAAAGCAGTTCGCCGGCTCCAACCGTCGGCGTCTTTATCCCCTTTTCAACGTCCCGTGTAATCTTTGAAAGAAATTTTTTTACATCAGGATTGTTATGAAAACGTTCCTTAAGCCCTTCTTCAACAAGCGCCCACATCCAGTTTACAGCCTGTTTTTCCCTGTTTATCCCAAGCTCGCCGCTCTTAGTCATTTTCTCTCTGTGGTCCAGCACTATATCCCATATTTCACTTATACCTGTCATTTCAACCGAACTGCATACAAGAACCGGCGGTGTCCATGTCAGAGTCGCTGGTATCAAAAGTTGAAGGGCCGATTCATATTCTTTTCTTGCGTTTTTTGCCTTATCTATATTATCTCCGTCAGCCTTGTTGATTGCAACTGCGTCGGCAAGTTCCAGCACCCCTTTTTTGATTCCCTGGATTCCGTCTCCTGCGCCTGCCAGCATGAGCACAAGAAAAAAATCAACCATATAAGAGACTTCCGTCTCAGACTGTCCGACACCGACTGTTTCAACTATTATAACGTCAAAACCTGCGGCTTCGCAAACTAGCATTGCTTCCCTTGTTTTTCTTGCGACACCTCCGAGAGTGGCGCCTGAAGGAGAAGGCCTGATAAATGCGTTTTCCTCCACGGAAAGCTTTTCCATGCGCATCTTGTCCGCCATTAAGCTTCCCCCGCTTCTCCTGCTGCTGGGATCAACGGCAAGAACCGCGAGACGATGCCCTTTTTTCACAAGCATCATTCCGAAACTCTCGATGAACGTGCTTTTCCCCACTCCCGGAACTCCGGTTACGCCCACGCGAACGGCTTTCCCTGTATCCGGAATAAGTCGATCGAGAATAACCCTTGAAAGATCCTGGTGCGACGGATTAGAGCTTTCAATAAGCGTTATGGTCTTTGCCAGTATCCGCCTGTTTCTCTCAAGGACTCCGCTCACATAATATTGCGGATCGGCTGCTCGAAACGCTGTGCGTTTCTCCGGTTCCTGGTTTCCGGTTTCCGGTTTATGGTTTATGGTCCTATTCACTATTCACGTTTTTCTGCTTTCAAACAGAGCGTTCAAAACCTTGTTAGCGGAATCGGTAATTACCGTGCCGGGACCGAATATTCCCACAACTCCTTTTCCGTAAAGGAATTCGTAGTCTGCCGGGGGGATTATCCCTCCCACCACTACAAGAATATCGCCTCCTCCTTCAGCTTTCAGCGCTTCAATCAGCTGTGGAACAAGAATCTTATGCCCGGCCGCAAGGCTCGAAACACCTACGACATGAACGTCATTTTCAGCAGCCATACGGGCAGCTTCCAATGGTGTCTGGAACATGGGGCCTATATCGACATCAAACCCAAGATCCGCAAATGCGGTTGCGACAACCTTCATGCCCCGGTCATGCCCGTCCTGCCCCATCTTTGTGACAAGAATTCTGGGTCTTCTCCCTTCTTTTTCAAGAAATTCGTCCGTTCTCTTTCTTATGGAGGCAATAATCTGGCTGTCCCCGTATTCCGACGCAAATACTCCTGAAATACACTGGGTCGTGGCGACATATCTCCCAAATACTTTTTCCATGGCATCCGTAATCTCCCCGACGGTCGACCTCGCACGAACCGCCGAAATGCATGCCTCAAGCAGGTTGCCGCCTGATGATGCACAGCTTATTATAGCTTCAAGGACTTTTTGAACCGCAACAGGGTCTCTTTTTGACTTAATCTCCTTTAATCTTGCAATCTGCTCATCCCGCACACTGCCTGAAACCTCAAGAACATCAACAGGAGACTCTTCTTTTGTGAGGTATTTGTTGACCCCGACAATCACGTCTTTACCCTGATCAATCCGCGCCTGTTTCCTTGCGGCTGATTCTTCTATCCTCATCTTGGGCATTCCGGTCTGTATGGCTTTGGTCATTCCGCCAAGATCTTCGACCTCTTTGATTATCTTTTGCGACTCACGGATAATAGCATCGGTAAGCGCTTCAACATAATAGGAACCGCCGAGAGGATCTACGACATGACATATCTGGGATTCTTCCTGCACGATAATCTGGGTATTTCTTGCAATCCGTGCGGAAAAATCGGTTGGGAGCCCGACAGCTTCGTCGAAAGAATTTGTATGCAAAGACTGGGTTCCTCCCAGCACTGCGGAGAGGCATTCAAGAGTTGTGCGAATTATATTGTTGTACGGGTCCTGCTGGGTAAGACTCCAGCCGGATGTCTGACAATGGGTCCTCAGCATCAGGGACTGGGACTTTTTGGGATTAAACCGGCGTATCATGTCAGCCCACAGGAAACGGGCAGCTCTAAGCATGGCAATCTCCATAAAAAAATTCATTCCTATCCCGAAGAAAAAGGAAAGGCGCGGAGCAAAATCATCAATATCAAGACCGGCCGCAAGAGCAGCCTTAACATATTCAAGACCGTCTGCCAGAGTAAAGGCAGTCTGCAGAACGGAATTGGCTCCAGCTTCCATCATGTGATAGCCGCTTATGCTGACAGTATTGTATTTCGGCATGTGTCTGGAACTATATGCGATTATGTCGGATACTATTCTCATGGACGGTTCGGGAGGATAGATATAGGTGTTTCTTGTAAGATATTCTTTCAATATATCGTTCTGGATTGTTCCGTTCAATTTATC
>JAUYEO010000274.1 GCA_030689795.1 Desulfobacterales bacterium
CTTCGGCACAAAAGCCGCCTACGGGTTTCAGCTTGGTGATTTTCATGCCCATTGTTTTGACAATCCGCCAGCCTCCGAAGGCCGTGCCTATTGCCATAGCGAGATGGCAGGATAATATGATCCATAAAGTGGAAAAATCGGTTAGCGAGAGCGTGACTGTACTTTCCATGGCGCCTGAAGCAACGAGCAGAGCTATGATAATCCCCATCGTCTTCTGTGCATCATTACCGCCGTGTCCCAGAGAATAAAGGGCTGCCGAGACAAGCTGTCCCTTGCGGAATATTTTGTCAACCTGTTTTGGCTTCCATTTCCGGAAAATCCAGAAGACGAGGAGCATGAAAATGAAACCCAGAATCAATCCCATAAAGGGCGCGATTGGTATAAATAATATTGTGTTAAACAACTTATCCCATCTGGGAGCGGATAAGCCGGCATAGGTGATTCCGGCGCCTGCAAAACCGCCAATGAGTGCATGTGAAGAGCTGGTCGGGAGGCCCCACCACCACGTGAGTAAATCCCAGAAAATGGCGCCGATCAGACCGGAAAGAACCACATATACGTAGGCCGGATCATGGGGATTAATATGAATGATTTTTGAAATGGTGTCCGCAACCTTGGGCGCAAAAAAAAACATGGCGATGAAATTGAAAAAAGCGGCCCACATGACTGCCAACCTGGGCGAAAGCACACGTGTTGAAACCACGGTTGCAATGGAATTTGCCGCATCATGAAATCCGTTTATAACATCAAAGGCAAGAGCGATGATAACGGTAAAGATAACCAGGTACCAGACAGGTTCCATCTCTAATCTTCCTCGAGAATAACACCCTCAATTATGTTGGCAACTTCTTCGGCATAATCCGTGGCGGATTCGAGATCTTCCAGTATTTCTTTATACTTTATAAGTTGAATAGGATCTTTTTCCTCCTTGAACAACCGCCCGATTGCGGTGCGCAACATCGCATCGCCGTCATTTTCAAGCTGATGAATAATTACGCACTTATCAAGCACGCCCTGCCGCTTTTTAGATTTTCTTAGAATTTTTAAAGCATGTTCGAGTTCAATCGAGGCATTTACCAGTATAAGCGCAAGCTCTCTCATCTCGGGGAGAAATTCGGTCACTTCGTACAGTAAAATGCGCTCTGCAGCCGAATCCACGGCGTCCATGATATCGTCGAGTTTTTTTATAAGGGCATTTATTTCAGTGCGGTCAAACGGAGTAATAAAAGTTTTACGCAAAGCGCTGTAGCACAGGTGGGTAACCGTATCCGATTGATGCTCAATTTCTTTGATTCTTTCAACACGTTCACGAATGTTATCGGCCTTGGTTACAAGTTCTAAAAATTCTTTGGTTCCGATAATGGTAAGGGCGATCTGCTGCTCAAAATAATCAAAAAAGACGGTTTCCTTCGGTAAAAATCGTTTTAACATACGCACTCCTTAAAAAATTTAAGCGCTTCTACCACACTCAAAAAATTTAAACAAGTTTTTATCTGCGGCAAAAATTCCGTTTTTTATTGCCATTTATATAGGACTTTGCTAATTGGATGCAACAGAGATTCTTCAACTAATTGAAAGAAGAACCGTATCAATTAATACGCAATAATTGTTTGTGTATTTCAGGAAAACAAACCGAAAACAAAAGGAGGAAAAACAGATGAAGCTATTTAAGTTATGCTTGGTAACGGCAATTGTATTTGCCATGTCCGGAGTCGCTTTTGCCGGACAGACTCTTGATTCTGTCAAGGCAAAAGGGTTTGTTCAGGTAGGAGTAAACGGAGATTTGTTCGGTTTTGGTAAGCCGGATGAAAAAGGCGTGTGGCGCGGTCTTGATGTTGATACGGCGCGTGCTATCGCTGCTGCAGTATTCGGCGATGCCAACAAGATAAAATATGTTCCCTTGACAGCAGTTCAGCGTTTTACCGCCTTGCAGGCCGGAGAAATCGATGTGCTGTGCCGGAATGCAACACAGACCCTTGGGCGCGATACGGAGCTTGGCCTTGATTTTGTACAGCCCATCTACTATGACGGCCAGGGATTTCTGGTTCCCAAAAAACTGAAAATCAAAAGGGCTAGAGAACTTGACGGAGCAACGGTTTGTGTTCTGCCCGGAACCACAACCGAACTCAACGTCGCCGATTATTTCAGAACCAACAAGATGAAGATGAAACCCGTTGTCATTGAACAAAACGCCGAACTCAACAAGGCTTTCTTTGCAGGAAGATGCGACTGCATGACATCTGATGCTTCCCAGCTTGCCGGTGTGCGTGCCGTTGCTCCCAAGCCTGATGATTATATGATTCTTCCCGATATCATTTCAAAGGAGCCCCTTGCCCCTGCGGTACGCCATGGCGATAACCAGTGGAAAGATATAGTAAATTACTCTGTTCTTGCAATGATCGAAGCAGAAGAGCTCGGCATAACATCAACAAACGTTGATGAAATGCTCAAGAGCACGAATCCTTCAATTATGCGTTTTCTCGGTGTTACACCCGGAAACGGAAAAGCTCTCGGACTCAACGAGAAGTGGGCATACAATATAATCAAGCAGGTAGGAAATTATGCAGAGATTTTTGAGCGCAATGTCGGGATAAACACCCCGCTCAAACTGGAACGCGGTTTAAATGCCCTCTGGAAAGACGGCGGAATCATGTATTCTCCGCCTTTTAAATGACAACAATTTGATTTTGCAGTTTTACTTTTTTAACAGCTGATGGCAGGGGGCGAATTTACCCCTTGCCGTCAGCTGTTTTTTAATAAACAACGCGCTGCAATTTATCGTAAAACTTTCATCAATTGATATGCCGCAAGAGAATAGAATGCGAAAAAGCAATGATTCAGGTTCAACAGATAATGCCGAACAAAAAATTCCTTTTTTGAATGATCCGAAAATGCGCTCAATTATATATCAGATCTTCACGATCGGAATGGTCGGGCTTCTCGGATATTATCTTTTTACGAACACGGTTGAAAATCTTAACAGACAATCGATTGCCACGGGTTTTGACTTTTTTGACAAGGAGGCTTCATTTGAAATCGGCGAATCCCTGATACCCTATTCCGCTGCGGATACATACGGAAAGGCCCTGTTTGTAGGTATTTTGAACACAATCAAGGTTGCCTTCATAGGCATAGTGATTACGGTTATACTGGGAACTTTTTTAGGGATCGCCCGCCTTTCCACAAACTGGCTTGTTTCAAAACTTGCGGCTGTTTATATCGAAGTAATGCAGGACATACCGATTCTGCTCCAGCTCTTTTTCTGGTATTCCTTTTTTTATGACGTCCTGCCTTCGCCAAGGGAAGCGCTTGAACCGATGAAAGGTGTCTTTATCAGCAACCGGGGGTTTGTTTTTGCGGTTCCGGAGGGGCATCCTGCCTATAAATACATGGCTGCAGCTTTCATAGCGGGCTGCATCGCCGCATATTTTTTGAGAAGGTGGGCTAAAAAACGCCAGGAAAAAACAGGACAGACTTTTCCTGTTTTCTTTTGCTCAATCGCGATTATTCTTGGTTTGCCGCTTGTAACATGGCTGTTTTCAGGCGCTCCTCATAAGATGAACGTTCCTGAGCTTTCAGGGTTTAATTTTCAGGGCGGTATAAATATGAGTCCGGAATTCGGCGCTCTTTTGCTGGGCCTTGTTCTTTACACGGCCGCTTTTGTGGCGGAAATTGTGAGAGCAGGTATTCAGGCCATAATCAGGGGGCAAACTGAAGCTGCCATGTCGATTGGTTTAAGGCCCGGTCAAATCTTAAATCTTGTTATTTTACCGCAGGCATTAAGAGTTATTATTCCGCCGCTTACCAGCCAGATGTTAAACCTCACAAAAAACAGCTCCCTTGCCGTTGCAATAGGATTCCCCGATTTTGTTTCGGTTGCCAGCACGACTATAAACCAGACCGGGCAAGCCATAGAAGGAGTTACTCTGATAATGGTGGTTTATCTATGCTTCAGCCTTCTGACATCCTTCTTCATGAACTGGTATAACAAGAAAATGGCTCTTGTCGAAAGATAGAAAATTCCATGAACATGTCAAAAGACAAATCAAAAAAAAATAAAATTCATACCGTAGGATTAAAGGCGCCGGTAATCAGGATCGGAGCCCTGCAATGGATTAAATCGAACCTGTTCAACGGTGTTTTTAATTCGATTATTACAATCGTTATGCTGTTTCTACTGTATAAGATTGTACCTCCTTTTATAAAATGGGCATTTATCGACAGTTTCTGGTTATCAACCGCCGAAGAATGCCGCGCCGGAGACGGAGCATGCTGGTCTATAATACCTGCGAATATACGGTTTATAATGTTCGGCTTCTACCCGCATGAATTGCACTGGCGCCCGCTTCTTTCCATGATAATGATGGTGGGCCTGCTATTATACTGCAAAAACAGGGATCACTGGAAAAAGTCACTTATATATGTCTGGATTGCCGGTCTTATTATAATGGGACTGCTTATGAAAGGCGGTTTGTTTGGATTGGCTACTGTTGACAGCGATCAGTGGGGAGGGTTGCCTCTTACTCTTATGCTTTCCGTTTTTGGCATGGTCGCGGCATATCCCTTAGGGATTTTTCTTGCCCTTGGACGAAGATCGAAAATGCCCGCCGTAAGAACGGTCTGCATAATATATATTGAGCTGATACGGGGCGTTCCTCTTATAAGTCTTCTTTTCATGTCGGCGGTTTTGTTCCCGTTGTTTCTCCCGGAAGGGATCACGATAAACAAGATTATCAGGGCGCAGGCTGCAATAATCATGTTCACGGCAGCATACATAGCTGAGGTCGTCCGGGGAGGGTTGCAGGCGATAACACGAGGACAATATGAGGCTGCGGAATCATTGGGGCTGAACTATCTCCAGAAGATGAGGCTGGTAATCCTGCCCCAGGCTTTAAAGATTGTAATTCCTCCCACGGTCGGCATACTGATATCGGCATTCAAGGACACATCTCTTGTGGTTATAATTGCTCTTTATGAGATTTTAAAGACCACAAGGAC
>JAUYEO010000280.1 GCA_030689795.1 Desulfobacterales bacterium
GACAGAAAAAAACTGGAAGAGGCTGATCACACATCCGGAACCTGCGCGGTAATTGCGCCAAACATGGCAAAACAGATAGTCGGCTTTCAGGCTATGATGGAGTATGCGGCAAAAACATTCCCCGATCTTTTTTCGGGATACACTTTGACTGTTAAAGAGAGCCATCAGAAGGGAAAAGCCGACACAAGCGGCACTGCAAGGGCAATCATCGGGTATTTCAACAAACTCGGAATACCTTTTACAGAACAGCAAATTGTTATGGAGCGCAACCCTGAAAACCAGAAGATCGAATGGGGAATACCGGAAGAATTCCTGAAAGGGCACGGATGGCATACATATACGCTTGCATCCGAAGATAAAACAGTCAGATTTGAGTTTACACATAACGTAAATGGCCGTGATATATATGCAAGGGGCACCCTCGATGCAATCGTTTTTTTAAACAGCAGGATTCAGGAGGGCGCAAGAGGAAAAGTTTTTTCCATGATTGATGTTTTACGCGGAACAGGAGTCTGATATTATCTTAGGAGCCGTTACAAAATAACCATTACATTTCTGACTATTTTGTTACGGCTCCTTATGCCGGTCATGATGTTTCTGTCACAGTTATTTTATTACAACGGCTTATCCGGCATTTGACAAACCTGTAAAATGTCATAGATTTGAATATTATTCTTGAGTCCGCAAGCGGCGGATAAATCTAAAGAGTAAATAGTTATCTGCGGATATCGGCGAAAATCTGCGTCCTAATTTAAATATGAACACGGAGGAAAAATGAAAAAGTATTTTTTATTATTGCTGGGATTGATATCTCTTCTTTCGTCATCCGGCTGCGGATACAATACGATGCAGGCCAATGAAGAGGCGGTTTTTGCAGCCTGGGGAGATGTTGAGGCGACTTACCAGCGCCGCCTTGATCTTATACCCAACCTCGTTGAGGTGGTCAAGGGTTATGCAAAGCATGAAGCCGATACCCTGAAGGCCGTTACAGAAGCAAGAGCCAAAGCGGGCTCCATGCAGATTTCAAAAGGAATGCTCAATAATCCTGAAGCATTCGGCAAGTTCCAGCAGGCCCAGGGAGAACTTTCAGGCGCTCTTTCACGGCTAATGGTTATTGTTGAAAGATATCCCGATTTAAAGGCCAACCAGAATTTCATGGATCTGCAAAACCAGCTTGAAGGGACAGAAAACAGAATAAATGTTGCAAGAGTAAGGTACAACAAAGCTGTTCAGGATTTCAATACGAGCATCAGAATTTTCCCCAATTCTCTGACAAACTCTCTTTTGCTTCATCTTGAGCGAAAAGAGCCGTTCAAAGCCGATGAGACCGCAAAAAGCGCTCCCAAGGTGAGCTTTTCAGTGCAATAACATAACCCCGATAAACGGGACTCTTTTCAGTGCCCCCTTGAGGGGTGAAAGTGCGTTAACTAAAGGGGTCAATTAATGTTAAACTGGCTGGTTGCATTTCTTTTTATTATTATTCCGTTCTCCGCCGGAGCGCTCGATGTACCGCAACTGAAAGGAAGAGTAAATGACTATGCCTCAATTCTCTCTCCTGAAACTGCACAGAAACTGGAAGTGGCATTGTCTGCAATTGAAAGCAGCGATTCAACCCAGATCGTGGTTCTTACCATTCCCTCTCTTGAAGGGGAGGTCCTCGAGGAGTTCTCAATAAAAGTAGCGGAAGCGTGGAAAATAGGACAAAATAATCTCGATAACGGAATTATTCTCCTTGTCTCAAAAAATGACCGTAAACTCAGGATTGAAGCAGGACGCGGACTGGAAGGAAAGCTGACGGATCTCATCTCGGGAAGGATTATTCGCTCCGAGATAATTCCTAAGTTCAAGGAAGGCGACTTCAACGGCGGAATAGAGGCCGGCATCAACGCCATCGTTTCGGTTGTCAGAGGCGAATATAAGGCATCAGAAACGAATACCGGACGAAAAGAAAGCGGCAAAAACCCCATCTTTACCCTGCTTATTTTTCTTTTTGTTATAACAGCGGCTTTATCCGGCATTTCGAAAATCCTCGGCGGCACATCAGGAGCTGTTCTTCTTCCTGCAATATCCCTCTTTTCTTTTCCCGGAATCTCCATGATGCTGCTCGGCATTCTTGCGATAGGCGGCTTTGCTTTCGGGCTTTTATCCGGTGCAATGACCGGCGGCGGCGGAAGATCCCATTCCGGCGGATTGAGACCGGGAGGTTTCATCGGAGGCTTCGGAGGCGGCAGCGGTTTCGGCGGCGGAGGTTTTTCAGGCGGAGGCGGGGGTTTCGGCGGCGGCGGATCATCGGGAAGCTGGTAAGCCGTAACCGGCATAAGGAGCCGTAAAAAATGTAATGGTTATTTCGTAACGGCTCCTAAAAGGAAAGGAATCATGAAAACTAAAGCATCTGAATTATTCAGCCCGGAAGAAAAAAAAGATATCGCCGATTCCATAAAAAAGGCGGAGGCAAATACGTCCGGCGAAGTCGCAATAATGGTTGTGGATTCAAGCGATTCGTACAGGGAAGCCGAAACACTCGGAGCTTTTATACTTTCAGGCTTTTTTTCACTTATTCTTGAAACCATAAAAGCATATTTGACGGCATTAAAAGCTGCGGGCTGGGGTTACGGTTCATCCGGATTCTCTGCCCATTTTCTTTCGGAAGCCGCAGCGAATGCCGCCGTCTGGACATATATCCCGATGGTATTCGTGCTCTATTTCCCCTTCAGATTCTTAATCTCAAAATTTCCTGAGATGAAAATTCCTTTCTTATCCGGCAAGCGAATTGAAGAGACTGTAAGAGAACGCGCCGTTATGGCCTTTTATGAAAAACAGTTATATAAAACAAGAGACGAAACGGGGATTCTTATTTTTATTTCACTTCTTGAACACCGTGTATGGATACTTGGAGACAGGGGCATCAATGAAAAAATCGCCGCTGATTTCTGGGGGATAATAGCTTCGGAGCTTTCTTCAGGCATAAAGGAAAAACAGTATGGAAAGTCAGTATGTCTCGCAATTTCAAAATGCGGTGAAGAGTTATCCAGGCATTTTCCGAAAAAATCCGACGACACAAATGAACTTGCCGACGAGGTGATTCTTTAAAAGCTTCTGGGAATGCGCTCGCTGTTTC
>JAUYEO010000192.1 GCA_030689795.1 Desulfobacterales bacterium
TTAAGTCACTTCGCTAAATCACAAGAACTCGGGCTAACGCCCTCAAACAGCTTGTGATTTTTAACGCTCAGTTCCTTAAAAATCTATTCCCCAAAAATCTCAAATCCGTTCGCATATGACTTTTTACGAGAGCATCAATAATGACGGCTTTATGAAAAGAGATTTTTCATGGAGCTTTATAAAATGTTGTTTTAAAATAATTGATATTGGAGTATCCTGCGGCAAGGGTTAAGTTAAAAGGATTTTGAAATGAAACACGACATATTAAAAGTCAGGAATATCGGCATAAGCGCCCACATAGATTCGGGTAAAACGACGCTGACAGAAAGAATTCTTTTTTATACGAAGCGGATACATGCGATTCATGACGTAAAAGGGAAAGACGGCATCGGCGCCACTATGGATTCCATGGAACTCGAAAAAGAAAGAGGTATAACTATTGCCTCTGCGGCCACTTTCTGTGAATGGCTCGACCACGAAATAAATATTATAGATACTCCAGGGCATGTGGATTTCACAATTGAGGTCGAAAGATCTTTAAGAGTTTTAGACGGGGCGATACTTGTTCTTTGTTCGGTCGGCGGAGTTCAGTCGCAGTCGATTACGGTCGACCAGCAGATGAAAAGATACAAGGTCCCATGCATTGCTTTCATAAATAAGTGCGACAGAAGCGGCGCAAATCCGGACAGGGTGATCAAGCAGTTAAGAGAAAAACTCGGGCATAATTCTGTTGCCATTCAAATTCCCATAGGGCTCGAAGCGGATTTCAACGGCGTTGTTGACCTGTTGTCGATGAAAGCTTTGTATTTCGACGGTAAAAACGGAGAGATAATTCGCACAGAAGATATTCCAGCTGAACTTCTGCAGGAAGCCGTTAATAAAAGAGAAGAACTCATTGATGCAGCTTCCGTTTTTTCGGATGAACTTACAGATGCAATTCTTGAAGAAAAAGAAATAACCGAATCGATGATCGTTACCGCCCTCCGGAAGGGAACTTTATCAAGAAAGCTCACACCGGTGATACTCGGTTCCGCATATAAGAATAAAGGCGTTCAGCCTCTTCTTGATGCTGTAACCAAACTGCTTCCGTGCCCGCATGATACCGAAAACGAAGCCCTCGATATGGACAATGACGAGGCTCCGGTCATCCTGACTGCCGATCCCAAAAAACCGATGGTAGCGCTTGCATTCAAACTGGAAGAAGGCCAGTATGGTCAGTTGACTTATATCCGTGTATACCAGGGATCACTCGCAAAAGGAGATGCCATCGTCAATGTGCGGACAGGCAGAAAGGTGAAGATAGGCAGGCTTGTTCGCATGCATGCCAGCCAGATGGAAGAGATAGAGTCGATTCCGGCGGGATATATCGGCGCGCTGTTCGGCATTGACTGCGCATCCGGAGATACTTTCGTATCGCCGGGCCTCAGTTATACATTGACGTCAATGTACGTCCCGAAACCTGTTATTTCGCTTGCAATCGCGGCAAAAGACAGCAAATCCGAAGTTAATATGTCAAAAGCCCTCAACAGATTCACAAAGGAAGATCCGACTTTTAAAACCTTTGTAAGCGATGAGACTGGAGATACGATAATTTCAGGAATGGGAGAACTTCATCTTGAGGTTTACATAGAAAGGATGCGCCGCGAATATAATGCGGAAGTTACATCGGGTGTACCCAAGGTAGCTTACAGGGAAACGATCACCAGGAAGGCGGAATTTAACTATACCCACAGAAAGCAGACGGGCGGTTCCGGCCAGTATGGTCGTGTTGCAGGTTATATAGAACCGGCCGAAGAAGAATTCATATTTGATAACAAGGTAAAAGGCGGGTCCATCCCGACCCAGTATATTGCCGCCTGCGAAAAGGGTTTTAAAAATTGCCTTGCAAAAGGCCCGAAAATGGAATTTCCTGTTACAGGAATAAAAATAACAATAAATGACGGGGCATCCCATTCTGTCGACTCTTCAGATATGGCTTTTCAGGCTGCGGCCCGCGGAGCTTTTCTTGAAGGATATTCAAAAGCAAAGCCGGTTATTCATGAACCGATCATGAAAGTTGTTGCTGAAACCCCGACTGAGTTTCAGGGAACTGTTATGGGATCTTTAAATCAGCGCCGCGGAATAATTTTCGGCACACAGGATGAGGGAACCATGTGTGTTATCGAAGCGCAGGTTCCGCTTGCTGAAATGTTCGGATATTCTACGATATTAAGATCCTTAACCCAGGGTAAGGCTCAGTTTACGATGGAATTTGCAACTTATAAACAGGTGCCTCAGCCGGTTGCGGAAGAGTTGGAGAATAAAGCGGCTGAAGAAAAAAAGAATTCACAGAAAAAGTAGCGGTGAAAGTCGGACTTTTTACAAAGCCGTCACAATTAAATTAAAGTAACTGCTTAGGTGGATAGGCTGTAGGCAGTTAGCCGGTAGGAGGAAATTGTGCGCGACTAATAGCCTTCAGCCTACAGCCTAAACAACCTGAGTAGTAACAAATTAAACAATATATATAGAGAGGAGTATATAAAATGCTTGAAAAAGGTTTTATTCTCCGCCATCCATTGGGAAAACTGACAGGGTGCGAATCTGAAGAAATAATGCCGGAAGGCGGTTTTGGCGCTGTAATGGCACGTGCGGGGGTCGGGAAGACGGCCCTTCTTATCCAATTAGCCATATACAGCCTGCTTTGCAATAAAAATGTACTTCATATAAGCTTAAATGATCCTGTAAAAAAAGTCGGTCTGTGGTACAAGGAAGTTTACCGCAACATCGCATCCCAGTACAGCATGGCGGATCAGGAACAGATATTTGAGAATATGCTTCCACACAGGTTTATAATGACATTCGAAGTAGAGGGATTCAGCGTCCCCAAGCTTGAAGAAAGATTGACTGACTTGATGGAGCAGAATATTTTCCGGCCCCATGTAATTTTTATAGATGGTCTTCCTTTTGATGAATCGCAAAGAGAACCTCTATCCAACCTGAAGGCATTTGCAAAATATCACTCTCTGAAAGCATGGCTTTCTGTCCGTACCCACAGGGATGAAAAACCCGGTTCAGGTAATATTCCGGTTCAGCTTAATGCTGTTGAAGATCTTTTTGAAACGGTCATATTGATTCAGCCTGAAGGAAAAGAAATTTACCTGCGGGTTTTAAAAGGAGGGAAACCTGATTCCGTTGTGACCGGACTCTCCCTTGATCCGACGACAATGCTGATCAAAGAGAGCGACTGGATAAGGCAGGTTTGAAGGTTTTGTAAACATCCAAATATTCATTTAACAAAGCCTCCCCTTTAAGCAAATGCGGGAGGCTTTTTTCGTCTCTTCAATCGCCCAATTTCCATACGATTATTAAGACATTCCTGTAAGTTATACTTATTATCCCTCCAGTCATGATGATTATTACAATATATAGTGTTTTTATTTGACATATACCCCTATATATTGTATAATTTCTTCAGTTTTATATCAGAAACCAAGCATAACAGGCATTTTACAAAACAATTCATTTAAAATACCCGATGTCGTATTTTCAAAAAAATATAAACAGACGTGGCTTTCTGCAGAAAAGCGCCGTCATGACGGCAGGATGCCTGCTCGGCTTTAATTCTTTTTCGAAAACCCTTGCCTTTGAAGAAAGTAACAAAGATCAAACCGAATCCCGCATTGCACTCATAATCGACGACATTGGATACAGCGTATCCCGCGCAAGGCGGTTTTTAGACCTTGGTGTGCCGTTAACCTTTTCAATTCTCCCCAGACTTGCTGATTCGGTGAAACTGTCGTTGGAAATCAAAAAGAGCGGCCACGAAATAATGCTCCATCAGCCTATGGAACCTTACGACTCCACACTTGATCCTGGCCCTGGAGCTTTATATGCCGGAGACGGGGAAGAACGCATTATGAGGGTAATAGAAGAAAACATCTCTGAGATTCCTTTTGCAGCGGGCATCAACAATCACATGGGATCAAAATTTACGGCATTACCCGATAAGATGCATCATGCATTGCGTATTGTAAAAGAGAAAAACATGTTTTTCGTTGACAGCCTTACCTCAAACCATTCAAAAGGTTTCGCGACTGCAAGATCCCTTAACATGGCTGCAGCACACAGGAATATATTTTTAGACAACATCGTGGAAGAATCGGCTATTCTTTATCAGCTTTTAAAACTTGCAAAAATTGCTCATGAACATGGAAGCGCCGTCGGAATAGGACATCCCTTTCCCGAAACCGCATCGGCAATAAAAACCTTTTGTAACAGGCTCAAGGATTCCAGCGTCTCACTCGTCCATATTTCAGAAGTAATCAAAACATGATGGCTTCGTAAAAACTCTGTTTTCGCAACGAAGACACAAAGGCACGAAGAATGGCCTATTGAAAACATCCAGGTTTTTCTTTGTGTTCTCCGTGATCTTTGTGTGAGAACGACTTTATACGAACTCATCAAAACATAATGGACTCGTAGAAAGTCATCCTACTCTATTTCCAGTTCCTTCATTTTTTCCTTTGTCGGGCCTCCTGTCGTGATATCCCAGCCTGCAGTTTTGAAAAATTCCCTGCGTATGGTTTCCATGTCCACTGTAACACCCTTAAGAGGTCCTCCGGAAAGAGGTATTGCACCGAGAGCCCTGCCGCTGAGTTTGTGATCGGCAGGCCTTATGCCTTCTCTCACGTTAAAGGCCTTTCTGAGATTTAGTATTCGTTCCCCGGTCTTCAAATATTCATCGGCAGAAAGATTCCAGCCTGTAGCAGCGTTCAGATATTCAACCAAAGGAAGAGAACTGGTCATAGCTCCAAACATGCACATACCGGTGCAGTTTACGAGCTGCATGTAAAAACTTCCTGCTGCATACGCCTTAACCTTTTTTGAAATTCTGCCTTTTGCGCTCTTTATCATACGGCGTGCTGCGGGAAATTTCTTCTTTACTCCAAAAAGGCCGGCATAAAGATAACATGAGATTGTATGACGTCCTGGTGTCGGTTCGCATTCATACGCAATTGCATACCCGGGATCGAGCCTCGAATCGTGCATCGGAAGCTCCTGCCCGCCCGCATGCATTGCAAACTGTTCCGATCCTTTTCCGATTCGTTCGGCTGCTTTTTTTACTCCATCGGCAAGGATATCGCCTAATCCTTCCCGCCGGATAATCATTTCGGTAAGCCTTATTATTTCTTCCGTCTTTCCCCAACCGAGTTTAAGCCCACCTGTTGTTTTTTCATCTATTATACCGTTTTCAAAGCACTCTATGGCAAAAGCGACCGTTCCTCCTGTTGAAATCGTATCGATACCGGCCCGGTTGCACATCTCATTAAGTTCGATAATTGCATCAAGGTCGTCATTCAAAAGAAGGCCTCCGAAAGCGCCCAGTGTCTCATATTCAGGCTTATGGCTGGTCATTCCCTTAAATCGCCCTTTTTTCACATCTATTATTCCGCCGCAACCAAGCGGGCAGGACTGACAGGCATATTTGCGCTTCTGATATTTTACCACGTTTTTATCCGAGCTTTTCTCAGCCTTTTCGATGGTATAATCCGTATAGCCGACACCGTCCCAGTTTTTTATAGGCATATCGCCGGTCATAGCCGAATAGACCGTAAGGCCCGAAGTTCCGTACTTTTTATAAATCTCCTTTACAAGAGAAGGCGTGGCAGGAACAGATATGCCCGTTCTGGCAATAATCCGGCTTAAAAAATTCATAAACCGCAACGTCAACCTGTCGGCTATGTTTGATTTCCTGTAGTCTTTAATAAATTTTTTATTTATTTCCTTTACAGCTTCCGGATCGGCCACCGGAACTTTTTTCTTTCCTCTTACCGCAACCGCCTTCAGGTTTTTACTCCCCATCACTGCGCCAAGGCCTGACCTGGCTGCAATACGCCCGCTGTCTGTTGCAATCCCCGATATAAGAGATATTTTCTCCCCGCTCTCCCCAATCGAGGCTATCTGAACTTTATCATCATTCAGTTCATTTTTTATAAGTTCTTCCGTCTCTGTAATGTCCTTCCCCCAAAGCAAGGAGGCATCTCTTATTTCAATTTTCCCATCGTCAATAAATATCCATACCGGTTTTTCCGATCTTCCTGTAAAAAATACAGCATCATATCCGGTTTTTTTCAGCTCTTGCGAAAAAAATCCGCCGGCATTTGCGTCCCCCCACCCTCCTGTAAGGGGAGACTTGCCGACAACCATGAACCGGCCTGAAAAAAATGCGCCGGAGCCTGTAAGCAGCCCGGAGCAGAATCCCAGATGGCTTTCAGGTGAAAGCGGCGCTGTTCCGGGTTTTTGCCGTTCCATTATAACAGCAGCTCCAAGACCATACCCAACAAGATATTTCTTGTAAAACGCCTCTCCCGGCTCAATTACCTCTGTTTTTTTACTTCCAAGATCCACAATACAATATTTTCCTGTATAACCTCCGGCCATAAGCACCTCTTATATATAAAAGTTCGTTATAATACCCTGTATCAAGTCACCGGAATAAATGGACTAATGTGTCTTCGTTCAAGTACGTCATTGTTTTTTCTTTTCAGAATCCAATAGTTTTTTGACTTCGCGGTCAAAGTCGGATTCAAGCATACGATCTTGAATAACCCTGTACTTTTCATATTCGCTTTCAGCCAAAGCCACCGCAACTTCATGACTGATCTTGCCGCCATCCTGCAAAATTTCTCTTTCATTAAATTGTAAAAATGCGTCTAATTTTTTCACCCAGTCTTTCATATACATCAAAACACCTTTTTGAGCCTGCATTTCCGCATAATCAAGATACATGGTGACAATTCTGTTCAGTCCATCCAGTTCTTTTTCATTAAGATAATTTTTAGCGATACCGACATCGGTTTTTCGTATGGATCCTTCGGGCGCGTTTTTCCAGGTGGTTAAGCCCATATTCTGTTTTTCACTGCTGACCCTTTGATAAATAATTTCCGCCGCGGTTTCACCGCTTATTGCGAAATGGAGTTTGTTTTGCACGGTAGCAAAAAATTGCCTGGTAATTTCTTCATTCGGATCATAGTCAGCGCTACACTGGGCGTAAATATCGGTGATTTTCTGGTAGAATCTGCGTTCGCTTGAGCGGATATCTCGGATGCGCGCCAGTTGCTCTTCAAAATAGTCTTTGCCGAAAATGGTGTTGGGATTTTTCAGCCGTTCATCATTCATGGCAAAGCCTTTGATCATGTATTCTTTGAGCACTTGTGTTGCCCATATTCGGAAATGTGTTGCTCGTTGCGAATTTACCCGATAGCCGACAGAGATTATGGCGTCGAGATTATAAAATTCCACATTTCTTGTAACTTCTCTTTGACCTTCTTTTTGAACTTGTGCAATTTTTGCACAAGTTGAATCTTTATCCAGTTCACCTACAAAAAAAATATTTTGAAGGTGTTTGGTAACGACGCTTCTATCCACATCAAAAAGTTCAGCAATCTTTGCCTGTGTCAGCCAGACATTTTCATCACGCAAAAATATCTCCACTTTCACCTTGCCGTTTGGCGTAGTGTAGAGCAAAAATTCAGTGAAGCTGCTTTGTGGAATAATCTGCTGGTTTTTTTTCATAAGTTTATATCTCAACCCCGTTAGATATTTTGTCATATCTAACGGGGTCAATTGCATCGCTCATCAGCAGCGGTAAAAGCAAATATGGCTGCCGTATGATCCTATTTATAGGAAATACGCCCCGATGTGTCAAGAATTGATTGAAATCGTTAACAATTTGTCCGGATGTGTTGAAAACGAAGCATACATTTTAGTTTGACACCATTTATATATCATTGTATTTTAGCAACCGTTCAGCCACAGATTCACACAGATGAACGCAGATGAACGCAGATAGATTTAAACACAAAGAAATAAGTAACTTTAGGCTGAAGGCTGTAGCTTTTTAGACTGTAGGTTGTTAGCTAAAAACTTGCAACCTAAATGCCTACAGCCTAAAAAGCTACAGTCTATCCCCTTAAAAGCAGAGAAAATACGATGAAGCTAAAAACAAAATCTATCATCTTTTGCACGTTTTACACGTCCTTGTTTCTCACATCTTTTTCGATAGCGTCAG
>JAUYEO010000288.1 GCA_030689795.1 Desulfobacterales bacterium
ATTCTCCACCGGGCAATCCAACCGTGAACTTCACCGTCACGATATCTCCTTTCACCAGGGAACGCTTCCTGCCGGAATCATCTGGCCTCTCACAACCGATGAAGTTTCCCGCATTTTATCGTGGACATACACCAATGATGTCCCTGTCACACCCTGGGGGGCCGGCACCAGCACCGAGGGAAACCCGGTGCCCACACGGGGCGGACTAGTAGTGGATCTGACCCTCATGAACCGCATCCTTAACATCCGTCCTCAGGATCTTCAGGCCGATGTTGAACCCGGCGTCCTTCGCAAAGAGCTGAACCGACAGGCAGGTAAGCATGGGCTCTTTTTCCCGCCGGATCCGGGGGCCGATGCAACCATCGGCGGCATGATTGCCAACAACGCATCCGGAGTCCAGACCGTAAAATACGGGGCTACCAAGGATTACGTCATGCGCCTCACGGTGGTGCTGCCCCAGGGCGTGATCATCCACACCGGCTGTAAGGCGCCGAAATCCTCATCCGGCTATGACCTGACGCGGCTCTTTGTTGGATCAGAGGGAACCCTGGGGATTGTCACCGAAGCGACACTTCGCCTGACCGGTATTCCCAGTCATTTTCTGGCCGCAACCATTCGTTTCAAGGATCTGGAAAGCGCATCCAGGGCTGTAGCACTCATGATCGGATCGGGTCTTGGACCTGCCGCCCTTGAACTTTTACCACCCGGGTTGATCCGGTTGATGAACCGGGAAAAACACCTCGGCCTTGCCGAAGAACCGTCCCTCTTCTGTGAATTTCACGGCATCAGCCAAAACGTTCTCCAGGAAACCGCGGATCTTGCCAGGGAGGTGTGCGAGGACTGCGGCGCTGTCGGCTTTAACTTCGCAACCGAAGAGAGCGCTCGCAAAGATCTGTGGCGCGCCCGTCACGAGGCGTGGGAGACCATCCATCGCGCCCACCCGAAGAAACAAACCCTGATCGTCGATGCGGCGGTTCCGATCTCCCGCTATCCCGAGATCGTCGTGTTTTCACAGAAGATTGTGGACGAATACCGCGCCGTCGGCTATGTTTTCGGACACGCAGGCGACGGCAATCTGCACGTGGTGCTTGTGGGGGACCCCGAAGATACAGTGGAATGGTCGAGGCTCGAAGCCATTAACCATGCCATCGTGGAAAAAGCCGTTCAAGTGGGGGGTACCTGCACGGGTGAGCACGGGGTGGGCATCGGCAAGCGCAAGTTCATGCAGCTCGAACATGGGGAGAGCTATCATCTCATGCGCCAGATCAAGGAGACGATCGACCCCAAGTGGCTGATGAACCCGGACAAGATTTTTTAACGAATCAATAGAGCGGATTTTTAACACATGGCGAAAAACCGCTCATTCCCCGGGTTAGACCGATAGGATTCCATGTCGCAGATCTGTATAGAGCTAATCAAAGGCGCATTTACCCTGGCGGCCGCAGCCTTCGGCGCTACGAGCGCGAAACAACGCGCAGCTTCGATCTGGTGGAAGGACGCCTTCCGGCAATTCAGGGGGAGTTGACGGAAAGTGTGAGCCCTCAGCCGGAAGAGACCTGGAACATGCCGCTTGAAGAGGTCGAAAAGGCCACGATATTAAAAACCCTCGAATCTTTAAAAGGGAATAAAAGCGAAACAGCCCGGAGGCTTGGTATAACGAGAAGAACCCTTCATAAGAAACTGAAAAAATACGGGGTAATGCCCTGAAAGATCCCGATAAAGGAGCTGAAGAAAAAATATCCGGAAGTTGCAGATAAAATCGGAGAGATTTTTCAAAACGGCTTTGTCATCGGGGGGAAAGTTCTGCATTATATCGATTCGACTTTTTCAGACCCTTCCGCAGCAGGTATCAATGAAATATTGAGCGGGTCCGGATTCGAAAGAGAGTCCCTTTTAAGACTGATTTTTTCTCCCGATGAATCAATACAGATTTTTCTCGAAGAATTTCTTGAACAGGCGAATATCAGGGAAGAAGATATGGGCAGGATTACCGGATATTTATCCGCGCGGGAAATTCAGACTAAACTCATCTTTCCGGATGAAAGAGGGACAATAAAGGTAATAGTGTCTCCCGTGGTTTTTAGTGAATTTGTAGATCACCTCAATATGCATAGGAAACTTCATGATAAGCTCGCCGAAGCCGTTAAATGCATTGCCGGAGACAGATCGAGGACTCTTGCAAAGGTTAAAATTCGGAATGCCCGGAAAGAGTTTGAGGGAAAGAGGCTCGATTTCCTCTGTCTTTTTTTTAAAAAGATGGGTTCTGAAGAGGAAAGTATATTTGATGAATGTCTCGAATCTGCCATGGGGATTCTGGAGGCGGCGGATGAAAGAAGCGATATTTACCAAGCATTATCGAGTAAAAAAGGAGCCTGTTTTCATAGCCTGATCAATGCCGAAAGGCTTGAAGAGCTGCTTCAAAAGAACAATATTGAAACGCTTCTTCTGCAGGGTGTAAGGCCGGTGTCGATCGATAAGGATGCAGTGTTAAGGAAAATGGAAATCATAGACAGAATCTGCATTGCCGTTTTCGGGAAAACGGAATATTATGAGAAAAGTTTGATGGTTTCGCACGATTATTAAATTGAAAGAAGCTCGGTTCGGATATGACTTTAGGCAATCCACAGAAGCCTCCCCAGGAAACTGAAGCCGATACCTTCGCCTCCGAACTTCTTATTCCTTATGAACAACTTAAAAAATTTACGGCAGATATGAGTGATATTGACAAACTGGCCGGTACTTTTCTGGTTAGCAGACAGGCAATTACACTGGCCGTCATGAACTTTTGGAAACACGGCGGGAAGAAGAAATTATGCGATACCTGAAAATTCATACACTTGAGAAGGGTTGGTGCGACAAGGACGAAATATTACTTCATGCCGCCTTCCAGCTTCTCGTAGATTTTATTGAGCAAGAGAAACCAGATAAGATTGTTGACTGGAATGTAGATGAATTATATGAAAAAACCTGGAAAGAAATCAAATTACTCTATAGCTGGTGGAAGAAAAAGCGTCCAGCACGGAAAAACCCACTTGATGATAAGAAGATAAAGCATCCTCCTTTGAAATTTGAAAAGATTCCAGGTTCAGATCTAAGTAGGATGGTTGAACCTGACAAAAAGAAATACGCGAATTATTATCGTGCTTTGGAAGAATATTGGAAACTTGAGCAAAAGTGGGAAGAAGAAGATCAATGCAATCTTCATCGGTTGATCGATATCAGGAAATTTCTGTGGACATAGAGGATGCTAATAACTCGCTGCCGAATCTTTAAAAGGGAATAAAAGCGAGACCTTTGAAGAACGTCCAATTTTGTCCAAGTACAAGGAAGGCGATAATTTTAACCGCAGGAATACATTGAGTATTTCGAGGATTGAAATTTGAGCCTGACACAGGAATCGGGCAAAAGGGGGCGTTATGCAAAGGTCTCAAAGCGAAACATCCCGGAGGTTCGGCATAACCAGAAGAACCCTTCATAAAAAACTGAAAAAATACGGGGTAATGCCGTAAAAGATCCATTTTTTTCAGCCTGTTGATTCCCACTCCGAGTGTTTGTTTATTGACAACTATTTATTAT
>JAUYEO010000303.1 GCA_030689795.1 Desulfobacterales bacterium
CCTACAAAAAGAGAAATGATAGACCAGTTGCGGAGCGGTAAGGTTGTCCTCTCACCACTCTCTTTTCGATTTCTGGAAGGACAATTGGAGGTTGATGGAAACCGTCGGCTCGATGCGCTTGTGGAAGGATCATGGCGTAAAGGCAAAGCGAGGTTCGCTGTTGAATGCAAAACCCTTTCTACGCCAAGGGCGTTTCAGGATGGGCTGAACCTGCTTAAAATATCGCGGCTCCGAAAGGGCTACAGTCCCATGTTGTTTATGCCTTTCCTCAATGAACGTCAATTGGAGGAACTGGAGAAGGAAGGTATCAGTGGCATGGACTTGTGCGGTAACGGTGTTGTTGTTCCGGGCATATTCGCCGTATTTCGCAGCGGCGGGAAGAATCGATTTTCATCCTCGGCTCCGATCAAGAATATCTATCGCAAGAACAGTTCCATGGTCGGGAGGGTTTTCCTTGTCCGTTCCGGTTACAACACTGTTCAGGATATTTGCTCGGAGATCAACAGACTCAACCCGTTGGCGAATGGTTGGGATAAGAAACCCATGAGTCTGTCAACTGTGTCGAAGGCGTTGAAAGCGCTTGAAGAGGACCTGATAATTACGCGTAAAGATACGATTCGCCTGCTGCAACCAGACAAGCTGTTGGAAAAACTTGATGAAAACTTTGTTCTGCCTAACATAAAAGAGCGGCTCCGCCTCAAGGTCCCGGAGGATCGGGGGCCGCTCCGGAAATTGCTGCTGAATTTATCACAGAAACTGGGTCTGCCCCTTGCGGCTTCGGGAATGTCGTCAGTCGGACAATACGCCGTGATGCAGCGGGGGGATATGTTATCCGTCTATTGCCCGTGTATTGAAAAATTGCTTTCACTATTGCCGGGAAGTCAAACGGATCGGTTTCCGAACCTCGAACTGATAGAAACAGACGATGAAACGGTTTATTTTGATTCAAGGAATAAGGGAGACTTCCGGTGGGCCTCCCCTGTGCAGGTATACCTTGAGCTGATGACAGGCGACAAGAGGGATAAAGAGACCGCTGAACAGGTAATGTCATTTATTTTGAAAAATTATCAGCAGGTGCAGCCTTGATTACGATGCCTGCCCTTCAAAAGGAGTTACTCGACCTGCTCCACGAACTTCATGGTACCGATGTGAAACTTATCATAGGCGGCGGTTTCGGCATCTATCTCAAAACCGACCATGTGCGCCGTATAGAAGTGCGAACCCTTCTTCGGCAATGGCCTGAACCACGTTCCACTAATGACCTTGACTTGTTCTTGCGTCCGGAGCTGCTTATTGAACCGGCGAAACTCAAACCTCTTGCAGAGGCGATTACCAGGCTGGGTTACAAGGTTGTTAAAGGTGCCGAGAAATACCAGTTTGTGAAATCCGGCCGGGGACGCGATAAAGCGGGCAGCATCAAGATCGATATCCTTACGGGTCCGCAAAACCGCTTCGAGGGCACGTCGGTAAGAACGGATTCAAGGCGTGCAAGACCAAATCCTTCGGTCGGTATTCACGCTCATCCCGTTGATGAAGCGCTGACTCTGGAGGAAGGATTGTTAAGCGTATTTCTTGATCAAAAACCTGATATGAGTGAGCCAACGCACGGTCAGGTCTTTTTGCCGCAGCCATACACATTCTTAATGATGAAGTTGTTTGCTTTCAGAGACAGAATTGACGATGCGGACAAGGAATTCGGGCGCTATCATGCCTTGGATTTGTACACCATCCTTGCGACAACAATGGAAAGTGAATGGAAGCAGGCTCTCCTGTTCCGTGACCGATATAGAAACAAATCTCACGTCATTGAAGCGGGGCGACTTGTTGCCAAATTCTTTTCAGCTCTTGAGAAATCGGGAATGATACGATTGAGAGAAAGCAGTTACTATCGACCAGAACTGCAACTCGATGAATTCATGTCTGCCATGCACGAGCTGTTTCCTGCATGAGCTGAAGCAGCCCGCACAATTCCTCTTTTTAAATAAAGAGAATCAAATCAAACCGGACAAAAATAATCTTTTAAGAAGATAGATAAAATAAGCAGGATTTTATTAAAATTAAGAAATGTGATATATAAGATTGGAAAGTAAGAGGTATTTTGCTATATTTCGCTGACAGAGAATTTCAGGAGGTATCATATGTCTGAACTATTAAAAAAATTAGAGCATGATACTCAAAGCCTCTCTAAACAAGAGCGCGCATTTTTAGCAGATCGCTTGCTGAGCTCACTTGATGGTGAGGAGCATAATAATGATGTTGAGGAAGCTTGGATAGCTGAGGTTGAGCGCCGCTATAAAGAATATAAGGAAGGGAAAAGACCCGGCTCAACGGCAGAAGAGGTGTTTGCTGAAGCCGATCGGATACTTAAATGATTTCTATTGTTTTTGATCCGGATGCAAAGGCTGATTTTTTGGCGGCTGTTCAGTATTACGAAAGCTGTCAATCCGGATTAGGGCGTCGTTTTAAACTTATTGTTCAGTCCGCGTTACAAAAGGTTGCTGAAACACCTTTTCAGTATCGGTTGATACATATCCCCTTCAGACGGTATCTTTTGCCAAAGTTTCCCTATGCCATTATATTTTCCATAGAACCAGACCAAATTCGTATCATTGCGGTTGCTCATACAAAGCGTAAACCTGGATATTGGCTAAGACGCGCCTCGGACTAAAAGGAAAATATTTCTGAATAATTAGAGCTTAAAGCGAACCTGCCAGTCCACTTGACCGTCGGGCATCGCGGCTTATAACTTTTACACTGTGTGATAAGTAAGAAATATATTTTCAACTCCCCGTGTTATAAAATTTGCTGGGTTTAAAACGGCCCCCCTTGGCTGGTTTTAATCCGACCGCTGACAATTATTGAAAGAAGGGCGAGAAAATTTAGAGGCCATAAAGTGTAGGAGGTATTATGGGTAAGATTTTTCTGAAGATTTCAAGGCATCAATTAATAATTGTTACAGGCGTGTTTTTTATCATGATTTCTTTGATTTCAGGATCAGCAGAAGCCGTCGATAATTGGTGGGAGAAAGGATCAAATCTTCTGAGGAGTTTTGGGGAAAGCAGCAAGCAGACAGGCATCTCGGTTGAGGAAATTGGCGCCGGGCTTAAAGAGGCGCTTCGCGTCAGCTCGGAGAATGTGGTTGAACGGCTGGGCAGTGTGGACGGTTTCAATAAGGATTCAGCCATCCATATCCCTTTGCCGAAACAACGGGACACCGTAAAGTCTGTGCTGGCTAAAATCGGCATGTCGAGTCTGCTTGAGGACCTTGAGCTGAAACTCAACCGTGCTGTGGAACTGGTGATCCCAAAAGCAAAGAAACT
>JAUYEO010000312.1 GCA_030689795.1 Desulfobacterales bacterium
GACACCGGCAGCGTCGACCTCATGGCTTCGTGGGCGAATATCCACTGGGGCTGTCCGGATTTCACTGGAGCGAATATGCTGCCGTTGGCGGAGTCTTAAGTCGCATTCTTGCGGAATGCGAAAGCCCATTACCCCTGCCAAACCCGAATGGAAGATATTCAAAGCTCTCGAACTATAAATCAGAAACCTGAATCTTTACCTTCGCAATTTTATCTCCCTGCCGGATTGAATCGACAACCTCCCGGCCGGCAACTACCGTGCCGAATACCGTGTGTTTTCCATTCAGGTGCGACTGGGGGGAATGGGTGATGAAGAACTGGCTCCCGTTCGTGTCCGGACCGGCATTTGCCATTGAGATAACTTTTTCTCCGTGCGTCAGGGGATTTTTCTTTAATTCATCTTCAAACCTGTATCCCGGGCCGCCCCTGCCTGTGCCTGTCGGGTCTCCGCCCTGTATCATGAAATTGCCGATCACCCGGTGAAAAGATGTGCCGTCATAAAAGCCCTCTTCTGCGAGGAATACGAAGTTGTTTACCGTTTTGGGCGCATGCTGCGGATAGATCTCAAGCTCAATAATGCCTTTGCCGGTTTCAATTACCGCCTTATAAGTTTTGCCCGTGTCGATCCGCATTGCAGGCGGATTATCCCATTGAAGTTTTGCCATGATATATTTTCTCCTTTAAATTTATGTTAGGAGCCGTTACGAAATAACCATTACATTTCTGACCATTTTGTTACGGCTCCTTATGCCGGTTACGGCTTACGGCTCCTTATGCTGGTCACCGCATTTCAATGTCACGGTTATTTTTGAACGACGGCTTATCTTATTTCCCGTATCAGAAAACGCAGATAGCGGATACTGGATAGGATCAATGCTGCGCCTATGCCGATATATAGAACAGACAGATAAGTTCTTGGTATCGGTGAAAGGCGAAGCAATATTCCGGTTGCAACCATCACAAGCACCAGAATATAGCTTTTCCATGTCATAAATGAAAATACGCACCTCTTGCCATGCATCGGTAAAATCCGCCCAAGGTTATTGTCAACCACCCGCAGAAATCCGAAATGATGAACGAAAAGCGAGATTACAATTCCTGATCCGGCCGTCCACATTACTTTGTTACTTCCTGCATCCCTTAACCAGAAATATGAGAAGCCAAGAAGCATCGATCCGACAGCAATCCATATCAATCCTGCGATCAGCAGCAGCATGTGCTTTTCGACCCCGGGTTTGAATTTCTCTTTCGTATCCTTCAATCGCTGCTCTCCGGACAATAAAACTCCTGATATGAGACAAAATGGACGGGAAAATTTTCCTGATCTGTTTATACGGAGGGAAAACAGAAAGCAAGAAAAGATTTATGCAAAACAGCCGGTATTAAATCAAAAGTTTGACGAATTGATTTCATATAGGATAAAAAGTTATTAAAGTACCGATAAAATCACCGGAGGAGTTCGATATGAAATTTAAGGCCGTTCTTTTTGATCTTGACGGAACGCTTCTCGATACTATTGATGATCTTGCCGATTCCATGAACAGTGTCCTTGAAAAGCACGGGTTTCCGAAGCACGGAATTGATAAGTACAAGAATTTTGTGGGAGACGGAATGGATGTTCTGGTAAGAAGGGCCCTTCCCATGTCCTGCATAGACGAGTCTCTCATTGCAGAGTGTGTTGCTGCCATGAAAGAAGAATATTCATCGAGATGGGCGGACAAGACGCGTCCCTATGACGGCATACCGGAACTGCTTGACGCTTTAAGCGCTTCAGGAGTGAGGCTCTCCATCCTTTCGAACAAGCCGCATGAGCCCACCGTGGTAGTTGTCTCGAAGATGCTTGCAGACTGGAAATTTGAAATGGTTGTCGGGGTACGGGACGGAGTTCCAAGGAAACCCGATCCTGCTGCCGCCATATCGATTGCCGAGAGTCTTGGAATTGCGCCTGATGAATTCCTTTATCTGGGGGATACGAACACGGACATGAAAACGGCTGTTGCGGCAGGCATGTTTCCGGCCGGCGTCCTCTGGGGGTTCAGGACTGCCGACGAACTTATTTTGGCTGGCGCGCGCATCCTTGTCAAGCATCCCGCCGATCTTCTGGATTTTATTTGGTTTCCACCCGGAAATAGCCCTTTTGAGCGATCTCGGAGTCAATCTGCGGGATTTCTTGTGCGGCATGTATTGCGTATGCCTTAAGCGCAATTTCTTGATTTCCTTGAGCTTGCCCAAAATTGCTAATTTCCGGATTGGGAACTTAACAGTGTTCAGAATTTGTTTCAGGATCGTCACAATTTAATAAAGGAAGGCAAAATGATCCCGCTTGAAAAAATAAAAAAAGCGGCAAGGCTTATCGGGGAGATGATTGTAAGAACTCCCCTTGTCCACTCTCCCGCCCTGAGCAGGATGTTCGGAGGGGATATATTCTTAAAACTTGAAAACCTGCAGAAAACAGGCTCATTTAAAATAAGAGGCGCGGCCAACAGGATTCTGTCGGGCATTGATAAGTTAGGGCCTTCAGGCGTCGTTACGGCATCCGCCGGAAACCATGCCCAGGGGGTTGCCCTTGCAGCGAAAAAGGCGGGTGTGCCTGCGACTATTGTAATGCCGGAATGGGCATCAATAACAAAGCAGGAAGCAACCCGCGCATACGGTGGCGAGATTATAATTTCAGGCCGCAGCCTTATGGAAAGCATTGAAAAGGCAAGGGAACTTGCACTGGAGGGACGGACTTTCATACACCCTTTTGACGACCTGAGGGTTATTGCAGGACAGGGAACCGTAGCCATTGAGATTTTCGGGGATCTGAGCGATGCGGACATGATAATCGTTCCTGTGGGCGGAGGAGGGCTTATTTCGGGGATTGCATCCGCATCAAAAGCTATACGGACTGAAACAAAAATTATTGGGATACAGTCCATTGCGTGCCCATCGGCATATGAATCGCTGAGAAAAGGGCAGGCGGTCATGGTTGATTCCTCCCTTTCCATTGCGGACGGGATCAATGTCAGGAAACCCGGCAAGTTTAATTTCAGAATAATGCAGGAATGCGTGGACGACATCGGACTTGTCAAAGAAGAAGATATTGCGGCAGCGGTGCTTATGCTTCTTGAGCGGAATAAGATCCTTGCGGAAGGGGCAGGAGCAGTTCCTTTGGCTGCTCTGATGAGCGGGGCGGTCAGAATCAAAAAAGGCAGCAAAACGGTGCTTGTCATAAGCGGCGGAAATCTGGACAGCCCTCTTCTCGGTCGGATAGTAAGCCGGGGCCTCTCAAACAGCGGGCGCATAATGCGCTTTGTGGTTCGTCTCGATGATGTTCCCGGGGCGCTTTCCGGGCTTCTTGCGCTTGTGGCTTCATTAAAGGCGAATGTCCTCCATATAATGCATCACAGGGGTGCTCGGAATGTACCCATTTACACTACTCTGGTCGAGCTTGAGATCGAGACGAGAGGGCCCGGTCATGTGGAGGAGATAACCGGACGACTTAAGGATGCGGGATATGATATTGAATTTGATTTATGAAAAGTGAAGCGCTCGCTGTTTCGGTTCTGGGTCTAGTGGAGAATTCTCCATCGGGGTTCAAGTCCCCGCTTCGGCACCATAAAAAAAACAGGAGGGTAGCTCGGAAACGGTCGCTATCAACCTACAGGAGCATGTCCTTGTTGCCACGGACGGCTATTTCAACTATCGACGAACGGGTCAATTCGGGGCTTGCGCATAACAACAAAAAATGATAAGAAAATTAATATAATATTTTAGAAGGAGGGAGGTAAAGGCTCATGAAAACGCTATCGATCACAGTGCCGGACCATCTGGCCGAGCGCATCCATGATTATGTCCAGTCCGGTTTTTTCATGTCCGAACCGGATGTCGTCCTGGCGGCCATGTCGGAATTTGTCCGGCGCAACCGGGTTGACCTGATGGAGCGCTTTGCCCGGGAAGATATCGCATGGGCCAAGAATGAGGCTCATGCGGCCAAATGAGAACCATCGTTTGCGACGCCGGACCGATCATCCATCTTTACGAGGCTCGTTGCCTGCAGTTGCTCAGGCAAACGGGCAACCTTTACCTGCCCCAGCGCGTTTTCAACGAAGTTCAAACCACCCTTCAACTGAAAGAGCCCTGGCCTGAGTGGCTCCAGGTTATAAGTTTGTCCCCTCATGAGCAAAAGGAAGCCGGAGTCTGGAAAAAATCCGGCGACATCCACGACGGAGAGGCTGAGGCTCTTGTCCTGGCGCGCAGGAAAAAGGCGGACTGGTTTCTTACCGACGATTCGACAACGCGGCTTTTTGTCTCCCTCCTGGGCTTGGAGGTGCATGGATCCCTGGGTGTTATTCTTTGGAATGCCGCTCACAAGCATCTGTCGCGAGCAGAAACGGAAGAAGCGTTAAACGGTCTTGAAGTCTCATCGCTCTGGCTTTCCCCCAAGATCTATCAGGAAGCCCGGCAGTCTCTCGATGACATTTATGCCACAGGCCCAGGTTAGCGAGCGAATTAAAAATAGACGCTATTCCATAAGGTCTTTAATAATCCACAATATTCGTTCAAGAAAGTATTGAAGACCTCCTTTTTTAATTATGTCGACCAATATGTCCGTTTTCTGCCGAATCCGGGAATGTTTCTTGACACCTGTCGCCGAAACCGGATATAAATATTACCGGTTAGAGCATTAACCGGCAAAAACTATGTCCAGGAGCAATCCGATGATAGAGACGATAAAATCGATCATACTGGACTTTCAGGAAGTCCATCTCGATACCGGAGTACCCCGGCGCCTGCCTATCGAGACAATTCACGGTAAGGCAACCGTCTGCATAGGGGTGCGCCGGAGCGGCAAATCGACGTACATGTTCCAGATGATTCGGAAGCTTCTGGAAAACGGAATCAATCGTGAAAATATCCTGTATCTGAATTTCTTCGATGATCGTCTCCACAATCTGCAGCAGGACGGTATCGGACTGGTCACCGAAGCATACTATTCCCTCTACCCGGAGAAGAAGAACACTGAAACGGTCTATTGCTTTTTTGACGAGATTCAGGTGGTTTCCGGCTGGGAATCTTTTGTAGACCGCCTGATACGTGCGGAAAAATGCGAGGTCTGTCTCACCGGATCTTCGGCGCAGATGCTTTCGAAAGAAATCGCCACGCAAATGCGCGGGCGGGCATTGTCGTGGGAGCTTTTCCCCTTCTCGTTCCGGGAGTTTCTGGACTACAAGGGGATTGAAAGCGCCGGTCCAATGTCGACGAAGAGCCGGCTCCTCGTTCAGAAAGCCTTCGATGAGTACTGGGAAACCGGCGGCTTCCCCGAGGTAGCGGGCCTTA